>CALVLO010000028.1 GCA_944338265.1 uncultured Clostridia bacterium | reverse complement strand
AAACTTCCGAAGAGCGGCGTTTTGTATGCGCTCTGCCGCGACCTCGTTCCCGCAGAGGAGGGCGGCAGGCTGGTGCTCACCACGGATATCCGCACCGTTGCCGATACGCTGGGCGGCGAAAAGCACCGCGCGGCGATGGCGGAGGTGTTTGCGGAGATCGGCGTTTCCGATTTTGAAGTGCGCTTTGCTTCCGCAGACCGCGCCGAGGCGAAGGACGGCATCGAGCAGCTCAAACGGGATTTTGCGGACTATCCCGTCGAGATCAAAGGTTAAAAAACAAGAGAGCGCCTGCGGGCGCACGGAGGATATATGGCAGGTTTCAACAGAGGCGGCATGGGGGGCGCAGGGATGCAGAACCTCATGAAGCAGGCGCAGAAGATGCAAGAGGAAATGCAGGCGACGGAGAAGCTCCTCGAGGAGTGGGAGATCGTCGGCACGGCGGGCGGCGAGGCAGTCGTCGTCTATATGAATGCGAAGAAGATCATCGACGGCATCGAGATCGATAAGTCCGTCATCGACCCCGAAGACGAGGAGATGCTCGAAGACCTCGTGATGGCGGCGATCTTGGATGGTTACAAGAAGGCGGATGCCGTCTACGAAGAGAAGATGGGAAAATTCGGCGGCATGGGCGGCATGGGAGGGCTTCTTTAAGTGGAAGTCTTTATCGAGCCCATCGGGCGGCTGATGAATGAGTTCTCCAAGCTCCCTGGCGTGGGGAAAAAGACGGCGCAGCGCTATGCCTATAAGGTCGTGAGCATGTCTGAGAGTGAGGCGCGCGCCTTTGCCGATGCCATCTTGGGCGTCAAGCGCAAGGTGCGGTTTTGCAAGGTCTGCGGCAATTTCACAGAGCAGGAGGTGTGTGAGATCTGCCGTCTGCGCGACAAATCGCAGATCTGCGTCGTGAAAGAGCCCAAAGACGTCGTCGCGCTTGAAAAACTGCACGAGTACAAGGGCGTCTATCACGTCCTGCACGGGGTCATCGATCCGATGAACGGCGTCACGCCCAACGATATCCGCATCAAAGAGCTGTTGGGGCGCGTCGGCGAAGGCGGGGTGAAAGAGGTCATCATGGCGACCAATCCCGATGTGGAGGGCGAGGCGACGGCGATGTACATTGCAAAGCTTTTGAAGCCGCTGGGCGTTACCGTGACGCGGCTTGCCCGCGGCGTGCCCATCGGGAGCGAGCTCGAATATGCCGACGAGGTGACGCTCGCCCGCGCCCTCATCGAGCGCAAGGCGATCTAAGATCTCATTTTTACCATAGCAATCAAAGGTGTAATATGAAAATTTCCGTACTTGGCTGCGGGCGGTGGGGATCGTTCATCGCATGGTATCTTACCCGCCTCGGCAACGAAGTTGTAAGTTGGGGACCCGAAGGGGATCCGAGCTATGAAGTCTTGAAAGAAACGGGGCGCAATGAATATGTCTCGCTCCATCCGAAGACGGTGCTTACCTGCGATCTGGAGCGCGCCGTCTGCACGGCGGAGGTCATCGTCATCTCCATCAGTTCGCAGGGGCTGCGCGGATTTATGCAGCGCATCATGCAGTATCCCGTTTCGGACAAGGTGTTTGTGCTCTGCATGAAGGGGCTGGAAACGGGCACGGGCAAACGGCTCTCCGAGATCTTGGTCGAGAGCGGGGTCTCTCCCGATAAGATCGCCGTCTGGGTCGGACCGGGGCACATTCAGAGCTTTGTGCAGGGCGTGCCCAATTGCATGGTCATCGATTCCGAAAACGAGGGGCTGAAAGTAAAGCTCGTCGATGCGTTCAAGAGCGATCTCATCCGCTTTTACTATGGAAACGACCTCATCGGGACGGAGATCGGCGCGGCGGCAAAGAACGTGATGGGGATCGCCGCGGGCGTGCTCGACGTCGTATGCGTGCCGCTCAAGGGTCCGCTGATGTCGCGCGGGGCGCGCGAAGTCGCCCGCCTCATCAAGGCGATGGGGGGCAACGAGCTCTCTGCCTACGGGCTTGCACACCTCGGCGACTATGAGACGACGCTCTTTTCCCGCTATTCCCACAACCGCATGTACGGGGAGATGCTTGCCAAGGGCGAGCGGTTTGCAAAGCTTGCGGAGGGCGTTGCCACGAGCGAGGCGATGAAGCTTTTGGGCGAAAAATACGGCGTGGAACTGCCCATTACCGAGGCGGTGTATACCGTCTGCTACGGCAAAGGGGATGATGCGGCGCGCTGCAAAGAGGAGATCGGAAAGCTCTTTAAGCGCAGCACCAAGGCGGAATTGTGCGAATAAAAGGCGGATTTTATCCGATTTCATAGTATTATGCGTGACATAATACTATGAAAATCAGGTCTGAGTGTAGGATGGAAGAAGAAAAATTGCAAGAGACATGCGCGGAAGGTAAGGGCGCTTCGGCGGCTGTACAGGCGGAGCCTTTGGTGTGCACGCATCTGACGTTGGACGGAAAATTGTATAAGCGGCTGTACGGCAAATGGGGCATTGCGATGTGCATCCTCGGCGGCTTCGCCGTTGTGCTGTTTGCTCTTTGGGTCGCCGCTTCGGTGATAAAGGACGGCGGCACGTTTTCCGAGGTCTTTTCGGAGGCGCTGTACCTTTGGGCTGCGGCGATCCTTTTCGCCTGTGCGGCGGTATATCTGTTCTGCGCGGCAAAGCTTTGCAGGGATGCCGACGCCAACGTGCGCGAGAATACATACCTGTTTTATGAGCGGGAGTTTATCATCGAGACGAGCAGACGCGGCGAGCAGGTGGGTGTTACGCGCTTCTCTTATGCGGAATGCGGAAAGATCGCGGAGCGGAAGGCGTTTTTCCTGCTCAAAGTGCCGGCTGCCGGCGCCGTTGTCGTTGAAAAGGGCGGGCTTTCCCAAGAGGACTGCACGCAGCTGCGGGCGCTGTTCGGGCTTGCCTCCAAGTGACGTGCAGAGCGTAAGCGCGCCGCGCGGCAATTTGCCGCGCGGCGCGCGTTTTCATTAAAAACAAACATGCAGGCGAATGCCTGCACACCTGTAAATAAGTATAAATAAGTGAAAAACCCCACACGTCGGCGCATCACGGACCATCGGCACGACATACAGGGTTTGCTGGTGGGGACGACAGAACTCGAATCTGTGACCTCTTGCATGTCAAGCAAGCGCTCTAACCAACTGAGCTACGCCCCCGTGAACAACGCCTATCATACTAAAAATTGCGCGGCTTGTCAAGCATTCTGCATGGAAAAATTACGATAATTTCCTTATTTCACCGCATTTTTCGGAAATTTCGCGTTTTCGGGCGATCATATTTTCAAGTCAGTATTGACACCGTTCCCGTTTTGCGGTAAAATAAACGTAAATAAAGCGTCGCAGAACATGGCGACGCCGAATCGCGAAGATTTTTGTAGGAGGAACGGAATGAAACAGTATGATGCAGTCGTTATCGGCGCCGGAAACGGAGGGCTCACGGCGGCGATACGGCTTGCGCAGGGAGGGGCGAAGGTTCTCCTCGTCGAGAAACATAATCTGCCCGGGGGATTCGCAACGAGTTTCCGCCGCGGGAGATTTGAGTTCGAGGCATCGCTGCACGAGCTGAACGACTTTGGCACGCCCGACAATGCGGGCGACGTAAGAGTGCTCTTTGACGAACTCGGCGTGACGGATAAAATCGAATGGTTTCCCATTCCCGACGCGTACCGCGTGATCTCGCAGGCGGAAAAAATTGACGCGACGATGCCGTTCGGCGTGGACGCGTTCGTCGAGAAGATGGAACGCTATGTCCCGGGCAGCCGTAAGTCCGTGAGACGCTTTTTCGATCTCGCGGAGGAGGTGCGCCTCGCGCAGGCGTACAGTAACTCCGTCGGCGGAAAAACAGACCCCAAATATATGGTGGAGCATTACGGGAATTTCGTCCGCTGCGGTTCTTATTCCGTCAACGAAGTTCTCCGCGCGCTGCATATGCCCAAGCGCGCAAGGGAGATTCTGGGCGCGTATTGGTGCTATCTCGGCGCGCATCTCGACGATATGAGCTTTGCGCACTACGCTTCCATGGTCAACCGCTATATCCTGCGCGGCGCAATGTCGCCCAAGTCCCGTTCGCACGAGATCTCGCTTGCAATGGTCGAGCGTATCCGCGAGCTGGGCGGCGACGTGCTCATGAATACCGCGGCGGTCAGCATACTCACGGGCGACGACGGGGTGCGCGGCGTCGTGCTTGACGACGGAACCGAGATCGCAACGCGTCATGTCGTGGCGAACTGCTCGCCGCACGTCGTCTACGGACAGCTCATCGAAAACGTTCCCGAGCGCATCGTGCGCGCAACCAACGCGCGGAAATTCTCGGGCCGCGGCTTTACCATGTTCCTCGGGCTGGATAAGTCTGCCGACGAGCTTGGCATTGAAAATCACAACTACTTCCTGTATGATACGATGGACTCGGTTGCGCAGTACGACAAGATGCGCACCATCGAGGAAAACAGCGTGCAGGCGACGGTCTGCCTCAACCGCGCCCAGCCCGACTGCTCGCCCGAAGGGACGTGCATGATGTACTTTACCACATTATATATGGAGGACGATTGGGCGCGCATCAAACCGCAGGCGTATTTCAAGGCGAAGGAGTTCGTTGCAAACCGCATGATCGACCGCTTTGAAAAGGATACGGGCGCGAAGATCCGCGATCATATCGAGGAGATCAGCGTCGCAACGCCCATGACGTACGCGCGCTATTGCGGACACCCGCAGGGCGTCATCTACGGCTATGAGTCGCAGTATTGGGACGGGCTGATGCCCCGTTTGCAGATGATGGGAGAGGATTACAAGAACGGCATCCGCGGGCTGCGCTTTGCGAGCGGGTGGTCGATGCGCCTTTCGGGCTATTCGAGCGCCTATTTTGCGGGCGATATTGCGGGCCGTCAGACGGTAGGCGACATCAAGAGGGAGGGCTGAAATGTTTACGTTCAAGAGACAGATGTTTGGGTTTATGGACCTGCTGCGCTTTAAAAAAATGATTCCGAAGCGTCGGAAGGCGTTGGAAGAAGGCTCTTCCAAACCGCTCGCAAAGAGCTACCGCGTCAACGAGACGGCGCACGTGCTGCACCCGGGGTATCAGAAGGCGAAGCTCGTCGCGATCAGAGAGGAGACTTCCGATACCAAGACGTTTACGTTTGAAACGGAGCGCCCGCTCTATTTCCGTGCGGGGCAGTACGTGACGCTGAGTTGCAACGTGGGGGGGAGTTTTGTTTCCCGTCCGTACGCGATCTCGTCCGCACCCGCCGCCGCGCTGGATAACCGCGTGAATATCACCGTGAAAAAATGCGGATTTTTCAGCGGGTATCTCTGCGACGAAGCCAAAGAGGGCGACGTTTTCACCCTTGGCGATCCTTCGGGCGATTTCTGCTACGACGGCGTGCGCGACAGCAAAACGGTCGTCGGTGTTGCGGGCGGGAGCGGCATTACGCCCTTCTATTCGCTTGCGCAGGCGATCGCGGACGGGAGCGAGGACTGCTCGCTCGTCCTCTTCTACGGCGCGAGAACGGAAAAGGACCTTGCGTTCAAAACCGAGCTTGACGCGCTTGCAGGCGAGAAAATCAAAGTCGTCTACGTCCTCAGCGACGAGGTTTGCGCGGGGTATGAACACGGATTTGTGAGCGCGGAGCTCATCAAAAAATACGTCTCGGACGATTTTACGCTCATGGCGTGCGGACCTGAGGCGATGTATCGTTTTCTGGACGGAGAGGCCGAAAAACTTGCGCTTCCGCGCCGCCGTTTCCGCAAGGAAGCCAACTGCGTGGGCGTGCGCGACGTCAAGCCCGCGGACTGTTCGATCACCGTTCATATCGGATTCGAGACGTATACCGTCAAAGCGGACGTCCGCGAAACGGTGCTTACCGCGTTGGAGCGCGCCGGTCTGCGCGTTCCCTCCAAGTGCCGCGCAGGCGGATGCGGGTTCTGCCACAGCCGTCTCGTTTCGGGCGAATTTTCCATCGCGGGAGAGGATAAACGCCGCCTTGCGGACGCCAAGTTCGGCTATTTTCACCCCTGCTGCAGCTATCCCGATGCGGATATGGAGATCGAAGTCCCGAAAATGAAATGAGCTGTATACAATGGAAGGCGGGCGCTATTCGGCGCCCGCCTTCTTGCATATTCGTGGTGCCGCTGAGCGGATTTGAACCGCTACGCCCTGCGGCACAGGATTCTAAGTCCTGCGTGTCTGCCAATTTCACCACAGCGGCATCCGTAACAATTATAGCACGGAGTGTGCCGCGTGGCAAGCAAAATCACAGCTTCTGCGCAGCGGTGTGCGCCGCATGTACGCGCGCCGCCTCGGGCGCTTCCTTGCGGCGGTCCTGCCCCCAGAAGAAGAGCCCGACCATCCCGGGACCGACGTGCGAGCCCGTGCAAATATCGTGATATTCGATGATGATATCGTTCACGCCCTTCGCGCGGAGGAGCCCCGCAAGATAGTTCGCATCCTCCAAACAATCGCCGTGGGAGATCGCGACGGTATTTGCTTCGGGGCGGACGGCGCGCTTGAAGAAGATCTCGGCGATGGCATCGAGCGCCTTCTTTCTGCCGCGCGCTTTGCCGCAGGCGACGATCTTCGCATTGTCGCTCGCATCCGCCATGAGGAGGGGCTTGATGTTGAGAAGGGTGCCCGCAATGGCGACGGTGCGCGAGATGCGCCCGCTGCGGCGGAGGTATTTGAGGTCATCCACCGTGAAGTAGCTGTTGAGCTTGTAGGTGTTCTCCTTCACCCATTCGGCGCACGTCTCGGCACTCTCGCCCATATCGCGCAGGTCTGCGACCTTGATGGCGATGAGCCCTTCGCCGAGCGAGGCGTTTGCGCTGTCGAGCACAAAGATCTTGCGCGCGGGGAATTGTTCGGCGAGCCTTCTGCCTGCCTCCTGCGCCTGTGCGTAGGTGCCGCTGACGCCCGAAGAAATGGTAAACAGCAGGACGTCGCGCCCGTCTTCGAGGGCGGGGCGGAGCGCATCTTCAAAGACTTCTGCGGGAAGGAGCGAGGTCTTTGCCTCGGCGCCCGCACGCATGGCATCGTAAAATGCCTTTGCCGTCTCCTCGAAGGGCATATCCTCCGTGAAGCAGGGGCGCTCGATGCCGTCTACGATATAATTGAAGGAAATGACGCGGATATCGCGTGCGATGCGGATGTCGTTGGGAATGTTTGCGCCCGAATCGACGTAGATCGCAAAAGGTTTCATGCTTGCTCTCCTTGGGGCGGGTCTGCCGCCTTTGACGCAATAAGTATAGCATAAATTTATTCACTTTACGCACTATTTCTGCCCGAAACGCCTCTCAATTCTCATTTTATAGCTCTACTATGCGTGGAGAGAGTTCCATCGATGGCAAAAAGCACTCTACTGTGGGTAGAGTCGCCTTTTTTGCGCCGCAAATGAGGTGGACGAGCGTCTTTGAGAATACAATAGCCTATGGGCGGCGCAAGAGCGCCGCGTGAGGTGGAAGTATGTTGGAAATGCTCTGTGCCATTGTTTGCAGGCTGTTTTTCTTTACGGGCGCCGTGCGGGATGAGGGGTCTTACCCTAAGCCGCTCTCCAAAGAGGAGGAAGAGCGCTGCCTCTCGCTTGCCCGCGGGGGAGATGCGAACGCCCGCGATAAGCTCATCCGCCACAATATGCGCCTGGTGGCGCACGTCGTAAAAAAGTACACGGGCGCGGCGGAGACGGACGATATGATCTCGGTGGGGAGCATCGGGCTCATCAAGGCGATCGATACCTACGAGCCCTCGCGCGGGACGCGCCTTGCGACCTACACGGCGCGCTGCATCGAGAACGAGATCTTAATGTTTATCCGTGCGGGGAAAAAGCACAAATCCACGCTTTCGCTTTCCGATCCCGTCGGCACGGATAAGGACGGCAACGAGCTCACGCTCATGGATCTTCTCTTCGAGAAGGAGGATAAGGTGTTCGGCAGCGTGGAGCAGTCGCTCATGCAGGAAAAATTTCTTGCCGCCGTCAAGCGGCTGCTCAATGAGCGGGAGACGGTCATCATCTGTTTGCGCTATGCGCTCACGGGCGGCGCGCCGCTGCCGCAGCGGGAGGTCGCGCGGCGGCTGAAGATCTCCCGATCCTACGTCTCGCGCATCGAAAAACGCGCGCTGGAAAAGCTGCGCGCGGGGTTGGAGCGGGAGGATTTCTTTGCCGACTAAATTGAGCGATGTGCGCCGAACGATTGACTTTCCGTGCATAATATACTATAATTATGCCATAAGTTTTTGATCGCCACAGGAGAAAAATCATGCGCATCGATGAGATCTTATCGCGCAAGCGGACGCTTTCCTTTGAAGTGTTCCCGCCCAAACAGAAGGAGGGGGAAAAGGAGAAGCTCTTTTCCGTCATCGATGAGCTCCGCGCGCTCTCGCCCGACTTTATCAGCGTGACCTACGGCGCGGGGGGCTCCAATTCCCGCAATACGGTGGAGATCGCCGATCATCTGCAAAACAAGGCGGGGATCACGGCGCTCGCGCACCTTACGGGGGGACCTTCCTCGCCCGAGGGGATCGATGCCATCGCAAAGGAACTGAAAACGCGGGGCGTGGAGAACGTTCTCTGTTTAAGGGGGGACCGACCCGCCGACTATGCCGCGGAGTACTGCAAGTACTTCTGCCATGCGACCGACCTTGCCGCCTATCTCGCGCCCTACGGCTTTACGCTGGGGGCGGCGTGCTATCCGGAGGGGCATGCCGAGTGCGAGACGCTCTATGCCGACCTCGTGAACATGAAAAAGAAGCAGGATGCGGGCGCGAAGTTTTTTATCACGCAGATCTTTTACGATAATTCTTACTATTACCGCCTCGTCAACGAGGCGCGCAGGATCGGCGTTACGGCGCCCATTCTGCCCGGCATCATGCCCATCGTCAATCCCAAAAATATCCGCCGCATCAAGGAGATGTGCGGCAGTACCATCCCGCTCGAACTGCGCAATATGATCGAGATCTATGCCTCCCGCCCCGCGGTGATGGAGGAGATCGGCTATAACTACGCCGTCTATCAGATCATCGACCTCATCGCCAAGGGCGCGCCCGGGGTGCACTTGTATGTGATGAACAATCCCAAGACGGCAAAGGCGATCTGTTCGCGCCTGGAGCGGGTGCTCGATGAACTCTTCTGAGCTCGAAAAGGCGGCTTGCACCTACCTCGGATTTTACGGGGAGCCGACGCGGGAGATGCGCGCCATGATCGGAGAGGGGCTTGAAGAGGCGCGCGCCTGTGCGCATTTTTGCGCGGAGGGGAAGGTCTTTTCGCAGCCCTTGCCCTTTCTGACGCGGGAGCCGTATTCTTCCTTTTTGGCGGGGTGCGGCGCCTATGCACTCGTGGCGATGACGCTGGGGGCGGAGATCGACCGCCGCATCCGCACGCTCTTTGTGCGCGATCCCGCCCGCGCCGTCGTGCTCGATGCCTGCGCGAGCGCGCTCATCGAGGCGGAAGGGGATGCGTGGGAGGAACGCTTCGGGGAGGCGCGCACCTACCGCTTTTGCCCCGGCTACGGCGGGAGCGACGTGCAGGATGTGAAGGAGATCTTTGCGGCACTCCGCCCCGAAAAGCTCGGGATGCAGCTGCTCGGCTCCGGGCTGATGGTCCCGCAAAAGTCGATGGCGGGCGTTATCGGGATCGGCGCAAAGCGGTTAAAGCGTTGCGGCGACTGTATGCTGCGCGCAAAGTGCACATTTTTGAAGGAGGGAACGCGATGCTTTCGCTCGGAAAACAACTGATCGTATTCGATGGCGGGATGGGCAGCGAGCTCGAAGCCCGCGGGCTCGGGGACGCCGTGCCCGAGGAGCTCAATCTCACGCATGCGGAGACGGTGCGCGCCATCCACCGCGCCTATGCGGAGGCGGGGGCGGACGTCATCACGGCGAACTCCTTCGGGCTCAACCGCATCAAATATAAGGGGAAATATCCCTTGGCGCAGCTTGCCCGCGCCGCCGTGGAAAATGCGCGCGCGGCGGGCAAAGAGGTGTTCTTCGACGTCGGTCCGACGGGGGCGCTGCTTGCGCCCGTCGGCACGCTCACCTTTGAGGAGGCATACGAGGCGTTTGCCGAAATTGCGCGCCTTACCTCGGACATGGTAGGGGGATATATCGTCGAGACCTTCTCCGATCTGTATGAATTGAAGGCGTGCGTGCTCGCCTTGAAGGAGCATTCGGACAAGCCTGTCTATGCGACGGTCACCTTCGATAAGACCGCCCGCACGCTCACGGGCTCCACGCCCGAGATCGTCGCCGAGCTCTTGGAGGGGCTGGGCGTGGATGCACTCGGCGTCAACTGTTCGCTCGGACCAAAGGAGCTTGCGCCCATCGTCAAACGGCTGCTTGCTGCCACGGTGCTTCCCGTCATCGTGCAGCCCAACCGCGGGCTTCCCAAACTCAAAGACGGCAAGACGTATTACGACCTCTCGGAGGAGGCGTTCGCCGCCCAAATGCAGCAATTTATCGAGGCGGGCGTCGCCGTCGTCGGCGGCTGCTGCGGCACGACGCCTGCGTTCATCGCGCGGCTTGCCGCGTGGAAGGGGCGCAAAGTGCCTTCCCGCACTCTGCCAAAGGGCACCGTCATCTGTTCTGCAACGCAGCTGCTTGCCATCGACGGGGTGAAGATCTGCGGCGAGCGCCTCAATCCTACAGGAAAAAAGCAGCTCAAAGAGGCGCTTCTCAGGGAGGATTATGCCTATCTCGTCGGCGAGGCGCTGCGCCAGCAGGAGGCGGGGGCAGATCTTTTGGATCTCAACGTGGGCGTGCCCAAGATCGATGAGGCTGCCGTCATGAAGCGGGCGGTTTCCGCGGTGCAGGAGTACGTCGATCTGCCTTTGCAGATCGACTCGTCCGACCCCGCCGCCATCGAGGCGGGCGTGCGCTGCTACAACGGCGTGCCGCTCATCAACAGCGTCAACGGTGAAGAGGAAGTGATGGCGCGCATCTAGCCCATTGCAAAGAAATACGGCGCGGTCGTGCGGGGGTTGACGATGGATGAAAACGGCGTGCCGCGTACCGCCGAGGAGCGCTTTGCCATCGCCGAGCGCATCGTCCGGCGGGCGGAGGAGTACGGCATTCCCCGCCGCAAAGTGATGATCGATACGCTTGTTTTAACGGCTTCCGCCGAACAGGCGCTCGTCAAGGAGACAATCAGAGCGCTCGCGCTCGTGCAGAAGCTCGGCGTGAAAACGGCGCTCGGCGTCTCCAATGTCTCCTTCGGGCTGCCCAACCGCCCGCTGCTCAACAAGACCTTTCTCGTCATGGCGATGGCAAACGGCTTGAATATGCCCATCCTCAACCCGCTCGACGGCGAAATGACGGGCGCGGTGAGGGCGTTCGGCGTGCTTTCGGGCACGGATGTTGGCGCGGAAGGGTATATCGAGGCTTACCGCGGCTTTACGCCCGCGGCTCCCGCCGCGGCTGCCGTGCCTGCGGCGAAGGCGGATGAAGGGGGCGCGGACGATCTCTTCGGCTGCGTGCGGCGCGGGCTCAAACGGGGCGTGCGCGCGGCTGCGGAGCGGGAACTTGCGGTGCGGGCGCCCCTCGAAGTGGTGAACGACGTGCTCGTGAAGGCGCTCGCGGAAGTGGGCGACTGTTACGAAAAGGGCACGCTCTTTTTGCCGCAGCTCATCGCATCCGCCGAGGCGGCGAAGGAGGCGTTCGCCGTCGTGGGCGAGCATATGGAGAAAAGCGCCGCAAAAAAGGGCAGGGTGGTGCTTGCGACCGTCAAGGGCGACGTGCACGATATCGGGAAGAATATCGTCAAGGTCGTGCTTGAGTCGTATGGGTTTGAGGTCATCGATCTCGGAAAGGATACGCCCGTCGAGCGGGTCGTTGAAGCGGCGGAGCGGTATCGTCCGCTTGCGGTGGGGCTCTCTGCGCTCATGACGACGACGGTAAAGAGCATGGAAGAGACGATCCGCGCGCTGCGGCGGGCGGGCTGCTCTGCGCATATTTTTGTGGGCGGTGCGGTGCTGACGGCAGACATTGCGCGCGAGATCGGCGCAGACTATTACACCGCCAACGCTTTGGAATTTGTAAAAGTTTTGGAGACGCTCCTTGCCAAATAAAACAAAACGGATCGTTTACGCGGTCCGTTTTTGCATGATGAAAGGTGCGTTGCACTTGTCTATGCCAAGCACACGCCACGTTGCCAAAAGGTACTTTTTAATATATCTTGCAATTTTGTTTTGCTTATGTTATAATCATTTTGAAATGAGTAAAATACTTATTTGCCCTGTTTAATCATAGTCTAAGAAAAAAATAATGGAAAGAGCAATCGGAAGTATGGAGGCATATGCGAATA
>CALVLO010000027.1 GCA_944338265.1 uncultured Clostridia bacterium | reverse complement strand
CAAGTGTTAAGGGGGGCGGGGAGAACTCCCTCAGTCACTTCGTGACAGTGTCTTGGCGGCACCAAGGTAGTGTGCCGCCTTCGGGCACGAAATCGCCGCTGAAATGGCGATTTCTTAGTTCGCGACGCGCGCACAGCGCACTGCGCTGATGCGCATGACGCGCCGCTCACCCCTCAAAGAGGGAGCCAAGGGGCTGGCATATAAAATACCGCCCCGCGGCAATGCCGCGGGGCGGTGATCGTTATAAGTGCCGCACAGGTGCTGTATGGGCGCCGAGTGCTATATAAGCTGTGGGGCGGTTATTTGGCGGGCTCTGTAACCGTGACAAGAACATACTTTGTTACGGTCTCCGTCGTCACGCTATCGCCGCTGCCGCTTTCTACCGTCTCGTTATAACGGTACAAGAAGTAACTCGTTTCGCCATTGGTCGCCGAAGCCTCCACATCGCTCAACCCGCTCAAATTCGACACAACGGCATCGGTATAGCCTGCATAGTAGACGGTGGACGTCGTTTCGTCGTCGACGGTGTTCTCGATCGTGATCCATCTGTTGCTGTACGTTCCTTCGCCGAGCCGCGTTTCGCTGCCGTTGGCGTAGGCATAGACGATCTCTACCCCTTGCGTAGTCGTACCGCTCGCCGATGTGGTGGTGACCTCTTCCTTTACGGTGTAGTAGATGATCCCGTTGAAAATGTTATGATACAACTTTTCGCCAAGGGAGGCGCTTGACGTGACCCCTTCAAAGATGTGCGAGCCGTCCAACGTATAGATATACTTGTTGGAGCCAACCGTCTGCACAAAGTAGCCATCTTGGAAGGTTACGTCTGCAGCGGCATCGGCAGAGCCGACCAGCTTGCCATCCTGATAGACGTTGATCGCCGCGGGGCTGGAGAGCACGACGTAGTCGCCATCGATCTCCACCTTGTTGCAGTCGGGGAGCAGCTTTTGCAGATCGACGCGCACCTTGAGGTCTTCGCCGTAGTACTGATACGTCCGGCTTGCGCTGATCTGCTTATCGGAAATGGTCTGCACGGAGAGGAACACGCCATCCTCCGAAGCGGGGTTGGGATTAACGCTGCTCACCACAAAATCGACATTGTACTCCTTCACCTTGCCGTTTTCAAAGTTATAACTCTTGGTGACAAGATCCACCTTGAAGCGCGAAGCCGACGTACCGCTAGAAAAATCCCCGTAAATAAAATCATAATCCGCCGCATCGTCCGGCAGCGCAACCATATACTGCTCAAAACGGCTGTTTCCGACCGTCCAATTCTCCACGTCGAGTGCAATGGCAGGCTTATTCATTTCCTTATCGAGATCGACTTCACGCACGATCTCCCCCTTCGCATTCCAGACGCGATAGGATGTTCCGCCGAGCGACTGCACGTAGACGTCTTTATATTCCTCAAACACCTCGGGCATAAAGACGGGCTTGATCCCGGGCGTATAAGTGTTCACCGTGCCGTCCTCCGCGACGACAAGCACCGTGCCGTCCGCAAAGGTAACGCTGCGGTCGGAACTGTTGACGGGAGGTGTAATAAGCTCGTTCGATGTCTTCACAACGCCGGACTTGCCGTAGTATATATACGTCGGCTCGCCCGTCGTCTCCGACGTTTCCGTGTAACAGTACAGCCCGTCTGTCATCTTGACATATACACTTGACGCAGAAGAAATGTAACCTTCTGTCTTGGTCGTCGACGCGATCTGCTTATTCGCCGTCGCGTCGTAGAGCAGACAATTTGTCTCCGTATCGGGATACTGTTCCGTATCCGTCGCTTCGGGCGTAACATCCTTATGCGCGGTGATGATGCCGAAATCATCCATGCCGTCGATTGTATAATCATCGAGCGCGGTGAGCGAGACCGACGACATGGAGGGCGCGGTGGGCGCATACTCTTTGCCAATCAGATCGTTGGTGCTGCTGCCGCAGGCAGTCATCGTAAGGATGAGCGCCGTGCCGAGTGCGAGGCTCGCCGTGAGCCCGACAAGCTTTTTCTTTTTCATTTCTCCTGCTCCTTATGCAAATATATTGCCTCCGCAAATGCGGATGCCGCCAAACGTTACCCAAGCAGACCGTACCTCCCCCCGATAAAAAAGAGGCGACGCGCCGCTTGCATACTCTTATTATAATACACATTGCGCGCCGCGTCAACCCTTTCGTAAAAATTTTTGAATAAAAAAAATCAAAACCGACAATCCACCGCCCTTCCGCTCAGCCGCACGAGGCGGTAAAGATGCGGAGGAGCTCCGCCTCCGTGGGCTCGTAGGCGGATTTTTTGATGTTTTTGTTGGCGGCGGAAGTGTGCGCAAAGCGGAGGAGTTCCTCCGCGGGATAGCGCTCCCGCTCGCCGAGCAGCATCTCGAGCGTGGCGCAGACGCCTTCGAGCGTATCGCCGCAGGCGGAGAGGATGGCGCCGAGCGCGGGCACCTTCTTTTCGCTGCAGAGGCGCAGCGTCTCGCCGAGCAGCAGCCCGTTCGCCCTGCCGTGATCGACGCCGTGGAAGTAGGTGAGGCAGTACCCCATGCCGTGCACCGCCGTCGTGCCGGACTGTGCAATTGTCATGCCCGCGAGCATGGAGGCGTACAGGAGCAGATCGCGCTCCTCGTCCGTCGTCTGCCCCATCGCCTTGGGAAGGAGCGGATAGAGGATGGAGAGGCTCTCCTTGGCGAGCAGGTCGCTCATGGGCGTTGCATTGCGGGAGAGCATGCCCTCTGCGGCGTGAGAAAACGCATCCATCGCGGTGTTGACCGCGGACATGGTGGGCAGGTTTTTCATGTACTTGCCATCGAGAAAGGCGATGCGGGGAAACATGGCGGGGCTTGTGATGCTCGTCTTGGTCCTTTGAAAATCGTTGGTGAGAATGGCGTAGGGCGTGACCTCGCTGCCCGTGCCCGCCGTTGTGGGAACGTGCGCCATGGGGAGCGCCGCAGCCTCGTAGCCGCCTGCAAAGATCGCTTCGTCCGCGCGCGGCTGCACGGCGAGCGTTGCGATCGCCTTTGCCGCATCCATGGGCGAGCCGCCGCCCACGGCGACGATGAAATCTGCCCCCGCGCCCGCAAGCAGCGCGACGCCCTCCCGCACGCAGGCGAGCGTGGGATTGGGCATAACGCGGTCAAACACCGTGGCGCCCTGCCCGTTGTTTGCAAGCGCGCGCAAGACGTCTTTGAGCGCGCCGTTTTGCGCCGAGGACTTCCCCGTAACGATGAGCGCATGCGTGCCGAGCGCCGCGAGCCGCTCGCCCTCCTTTACGACGCAATCGCGCCCGCAGATCACCCGTGTGGGCATATAATAGCCAAAGTTCATTGTGCCCCCTTTGCCGCCCAAACCGCCACGGCGCGGCAGATCTTCATCCCCTTTTGCAGGAAGTTATTTTCGTATTCGGTGACGATATTTTCCGCCGCCCATTCGCTCGCATGCAGATCGAAGGTCACATCCTTCACCGCAAAGCCGTTCTCGCGGAATTTGCGGAGGGAATACTCGAAGAAGGGGGCGCTGTCCGTTTTTTGGACGATCTCGCCGCCCTCCTTCAAAAGCGTTTTGTAGATGGCGAGGAAGCGGTCGCTCGTAAGGCGTTGGCGCTCCCGCCCCGCCTCGGGCAGCGGCGTGGAGAAGTTGAGGTAGATGCGCTCCACGCTGTGCGGCGGGATGTAGCAGGCGAGGATCTCGGCGGGGATATTGAGAAAGCGCACGTTGGGGATGCCCTCTTTGACGATGCGCTCCATTGCCGTGAGCGCAACGTTGGTGCAAAGCTCCACCGCGAGATAGTTCTTTTGCGGCGCGCGGCGGGCAAGCTCTGCAATAAAGCCGCCGTTGCCGCAGCCGACTTCGAGCTCGACGGGGCGGTCGTTGCCGAACACCGCGCGAAAATCGAGGAGGGCGCGGAAGGTCTCCGCCGCCTCCTTGAGATTGCGGCAGGGCTTGCCGCGCGCGAGCAGGATGTGCCCGCACGCCTCTACCCGCGCCTCCAAATTGCGTTTTCTCCGCATGCGCATGGGCTCAGTTTCTCCCCGTGGAACCAAATCCGCCCGCGCCGCGCACCGTATCGGAGAGCGCTTCCGCCTCGGAAAATTCCGCCGTGTAATAGGGCGCGATGACGAGCTGCGCAATGCGGTCACCCCGCTCCACGCGGCGCGGCTCGCTCCCGTGATTGTGCAGCGCGACCATCACCTCGCCGCGGTAATCGCAGTCGATGACGCCCACCTTGTTCGCGGGCGCAAGGTCCTGCTTGCAGGCAAGCCCGCTGCGCGCGTACACCAGCCCCACCGTGCCCGCGGGGAGCTCGATGGCGATGCCCGTATGCACAAACGCCGTCTTGCCGGCGGCGATCTCGGCGGGCTCGGCAGCGTACAGATCTGCCCCCGCCGCAAATTGCGAACCGTACACAGGCAGCTTTGCGTGCCCGCTGAGTTTTTTTACGTTGACTTTCATCCCGTTCATCCTCTTTTTTGATTTGAAGCGCACGATGAGCCGCATCAGGAAAAGATCCCGCGCCGCTCCCGCACCGCCGTTACGGTGAACCCCGCAGCCTCCACGCAGGCTTTGAGCGCCTCGTCCGGCAGCGTCGTCTCTACGAAAATGAGCCCTCTTTTGAAGTTTGCCTTGGCAGCCGTTACGCCATCCAAAAGGCAGAGTTTGCGCTCCGCGCGCTGCGCGCAGCGTTTGCAGCACATGCCCTCCGTTTCGATCACCCGTTTCATGCGACGATTATACCACAACCGCCTGAAAAAATCAATGTATCTTTCCACGATATTCGCCGCAAAGCGCAAAAGGCAAAAAAATGCCCCCGCGCGCCCGCCCCGTTTGATTGACAAAGCGCGCCCGCAGGCGTATACTGTAAGAAAATTTTTGCGAGGCTTTACTATGCGTGCACTTGCCATCAACGATATCTCCTGCGTGGGGAAATGCTCCCTCACCGTGGCGCTCCCCGTCATCTCGGCGTGCGGCGTTACCTGCGATATTCTGCCCACCGCCCTGCTCTCGACGCACACGGGCGGCTTTACGGGGTACACCTTTTTGGGGCTTGACGACGAAATGAAGAAGATCGCCGACCATTGGGAGACGCTCGGGCTCAAATACGACCTCATTTACAGCGGGTACCTCGGCAGCCGCGCGCAGATCGCATTCGTGAAGGAGATGAAGCGGCGCTTCCTCAAACAGGGCGGCGTGTTCGTCGTCGATCCCGTGCTCGGCGATAATTTTACCTTCTATAAGGGCTTTGACGCGGCGTTTGCGGAGGAGATGCTCTCGCTGTGCGGCGAGGCGGACTATATCCTCCCCAACGAGACGGAGAGCTATCTTTTGACGGGCACGAAGGATTTTTCTGCCGCGCTCAAAAAACTTGCCGCCGTTTGCCCGCACCCCGTGATCACGGGCGCGCAGACGGAGGCGGGCTATTTCATCTATTATCAGGACGGCGAAGCGCGCCGCCTCCCCATCCCCCGCGTGGAGGGCTCCTTCCACGGCGCGGGCGACGTGTTTGCCTCCGCCTTCTGCGGGTGCCTCTTGCGCGGGCTTTCCGTAGAGAAGGCGCTCTCCCTCTCCGCAGATTTTTGCTACCGCGCCATCTTGCGCACGCAAAAGGAAGTGCCCGACCGCAAATACGGGCTCAACTACGAGCGCGAGATCCTCGGCTTTTTACAGGCGCTGGAAGCGAGTGTATAGCCATCCTGCGGAAAAAATCCCCTTGCGCGACTTTGCGCCGAACAGTTGCAAATTTTTTTGCGCCGTGCTATACTAACCATGACACCTGCGGTGTTCGGAACGTAAATTAAGCGGAATCCACAAAGATGTTACGGGAGCCGCACGTCGGCGAGGCTATGCGAGGTCTGCTGTTGCGGAAAGTCTGATGCCCCACCGCTCGGCACCCACCTGCGAGAAGCGGGTTCACCATTCTTTACGTTGCGGCACAGGCGGATGTCCTTTCTTTTTGCGGTTTTTTCGCACGCCTGCGCGGCGTCTGCGAGGCATCTGCGCGGCGTCTGCGTGCCATCTGCGCGGCGTCTGCGAGGCATCTGCGCGGCGTTTGCGAGGCGTATCCGCGGCGAAAAATTCTTCCGAACACAAAAATTTTTGTGATTTCCGCATAAAAAACGGTTGCAAAGCGCCTCGTTCTATGCTATAATCACAAAGCATTGCGGGATGGTCTTGTGGTCAAGAGTAAGATAAGCGCCCTCTCACGGCGCAATCCCGGGTTCGCCCGACGCCGAAGGCGGCACGAGGCGCGTAGCGACGAAGTATTCCCGGCAAGCACAATTTGATATGGCCTTGTGGTCAAGAGTAAGATAAGCGCCCTCTCACGGCGCAATCCCGGGTTCGCCCGACGCCGAAGGCGGCGCACGAGGAGCGCAGCGACGAAGTATTCCCGGCAAGCACAATTTGATACGGCCTTGTGGTCAAGAGTAAGATAAGCGCCCTCTCACGGCGCAATCCCGGGTTCGCCCGACGCCGAAGGCGGCGCACGAGGAGCACGGCGACGAAGTATTCCCGGCAAGCACAATTTGATATGGCCTTGTGGTCAAGAGGTTAAGACGGCGCCCTCTCACGGCGCAATCCCGGGTTCGATTCCCGGCAAGGTCACCACGAAACGGACAGCTTTTTGCTGTCCGTTTTTTCATGGCGACCTTGCCGGGCGCGAGAACGAAGGCGGCGCAAATGCCAAGGCGCGTGTAACACCCTCGCATGACAAACAAAAGTAAAGTCATTTTCCGTGATGATTTCCCCCGTAAAACGTGCAAAATTTCATGCAAAATACGCAATTTCAGGCGAAAAATCTGCACACTTTCGCTTGAATTAAACGTAAGTTGTGGTATAATTAACATGAAATATTTTGAACGCGGCAAGGCGTTGCGGAAGGTGATCGTGTGAGCTATCTTACCCTTGAAAACGTATGCAAACAATACCACTCGGGCGACATTTGCGTGGATGCGCTCAAGGATGTGAGCTTCTCGCTCGAAGACGGGGAATTTGCCGTTGTACTCGGCTCGAGCGGCGCCGGAAAGACGACGCTTCTGAACCTGCTTGGCGGGATGGACAGCGCGACCTCGGGCAAGATCGTGCTCGACGGCAAGGACGTGACCGCGCTCACCAAAAAGGGACTCACCGCCTACCGCCGCGACGACGTGGGCTTCGTGTTCCAATTTTACAACCTGATGCCCAATCTCACCGCGCTCGAAAACGTGGAGATCGCCGTGGAGATCTGCAAAGACGCGCGCGATCCCGAGACCGTTCTCACCGAAGTCGGGCTCGGCGAGCGGCTGAAAAACTTCCCCTCGCAGCTCTCGGGCGGGGAGCAGCAGCGCGTCTCCATTGCGCGCGCACTCGCCAAAAACCCCAAACTGCTTTTGTGCGACGAGCCCACGGGCGCGCTCGACTATGTGACGGGGAAGATCATCTTAAAACTTTTGCACGACGTCTCTAAACAGCAGAAAAAGCCCGTTATCATCGTGACGCACAACGCCGCACTCAAAGAGATGGCGGATAAAGTCATCCACATCAAGAGCGGGCGCATTGAATGGATCGAGGAAAATAAAAATCCTACCCCCATCGAGGAGATCGAGTGGTGAAGACGTACTTAAAGACATTGGGACGCATGTTCAAGCGGCATGCGACGAGGCTCGTCTCCATCATTTTGATGGTGCTCGTGAGCATCGGGTTCACGGCGGGCATCGGCATGGCGACGGATAAGATCAACGATTCCATCGCCGAATATCATGCCGCACAGAACGTGAGCGACCTCATTTTATTGGGCGAGACGCCCTTTACGGAGGAAGACGTCGTCGTGCTGCGGGAAGCCTTCGGCGCGGAAAACGTGCAGACGGGCGGCATGCTCGAATTTGAAGTAAAGGACGGCAAGGCGGAGATAAGCGGCACGCAGATCGCCTTTACAAACGTGCCCGAAGGCATCGTGCGCGTGTACCTCTTTGACGAGGCAGAAACGCCCGGGGCGCTCACGCAGAACAAACTTACCGCCGTGAAGACGTATGATACTTCCGCCGCGGCGGAGGGCGCCATCCGCGTGTATGCCGAGCGCGCAACGGAGCAATTCGCAGACTACGAGACGGCGCAGACGTATACCATGTCCGCGGAGATGGCGTTCGGAAATTTCTCTGTTCCCATCGAGCAAGACTACATTCTGGCGGGCACGGTGCTCGATCCGCTGCATATGGCGGTGCGCGACGACCCGAGCTACACGGACGACCCCGCCTCCGACGATGAGGAGGATATGCTCGATCTTGCCGCCATCTTCTATGTGTTCGGCGATCTGTTTACGGCATCCGTCCCCTTCCTCGGTGACTACACCTTTACCGCAGGCAATCTGCGCAACCAGATCGAGATCCGCCTCACAGATGCGGGCGCGCTCTTCTCCCGCAGCTATGACGACGCGCTCGACGAAGCCAAGGCGCGCCTTCGTACGCTCTCTCTTTCGGGCGAGCCGCAGATCCTGACGATGCACGAGAACTTCTCCTTCGCCTCCTTTAAGGAATACGGCGAGAAGATCGCAGCCATCGGCTATGTTTTGATGGTCGTCTTCCTGTTTGTGACCATGCTCGTGGTGCTCTCTACGATGACCCGCCTTTTGGACGAGGAGCGCGGGCAGATCGCCTGCCTTCTGACGCTCGGCTACTCGCCTGCGCGCGTCGTCTTCAAATATCTGCTGTTCGCCCTCATCGGCACGCTCATCGGCGGCGTGGGCGCGTACTTCCTCGGCTTGGGGCTGGCGCGCATCGTGTATATCAACTTTGAATGGAACTACACCCTCCCGCCCTATTCCAACAACGTCGCCATGATCTTTTACAGCATCACCTGCTCCGTCATCCTTGTGGCGACGCTCGCAGCGACTGCCATTGCGGGCGCGCGGCTGACGCGCAAACAGCCCGCCGAGCTCCTGCGCCCCAAGGTACCCAAGGCGGGCAAGACGGTGTTTTTGGAGCGCATCCCGCTCGTTTGGAACAGGCTCTCCTTCAAGTATAAATCGACGATGCGCAACGTTTTGCGCTTCTTTGTGCGATTTTTGATGACAGTCGTCTCCGTTGCGTGCTCGACGGCGCTCGTGCTTGCGGGGCTCGCCGTGCTCGACTGCTGCATCTTCCAAGAGATCGGCGGCGCGGCGATGATCGGCGTTGCCATCATCGTGCTCGTCTTTGCGGCGCTGTTGAACTTCGTCGTTATCTACACGCTCACGAACATCAACATCTCCGAACGCGAGCGGGAGCTCGCTACCCTGATGGTCTTGGGCTATTACGACGGCGAGGTCGCGGGCTATATTTACCGCGAGATCTATATCACGAGCGCCATCGGCATCCTGTTCGGACTCCCCCTCGGCTGCCTTCTGTGCCTGTTCGTGTTCAAGGTGATGAACTTCGGCTCCATCCCCGGCATCAGCTGGTTTGTTTGGGTGCTTGCCCCCATCCTCTCTGTGGTGTTCACCATCCTCGTTACGCTCATGCTGCGGCGCAAGATCACCAAAATCGACATGAATAACTCGCTGAAAGCCATCGAGTGACCTTTCCGCCTGCACAAATCCTGCATTAACCGCGCAAATCGCTTGACGAAATGCGCAATTATGCTATAATGAGGATATAAAATCATTTCAAAGAAGGTACCATATGCACAGCGATTCCCTTGAAAAAGAAATCAGGCGGCGTCAGCGCAGCCTTATCCCGATGAACCTCGTCGTCGTGCTCCTCTGCATTGCCGCGGCGATCTCCTTCTTTTTTATGCCCCTGCTCATCGTCCAGGTGGATGATTTCAGCGCCGTTACGGGAGAGAGCACGGAAAACGCGGAGGGCGTGGAGAGCGTGGAGAGCGCGGAAGAGAACCCGCTTGCCATGCTGGACGGCATGCGCATCTCTGCCTCCTTTACGGGCATGGACTTTATTAAGATCACCTTTGCGGAAGATCCCGTGAATACACTCTTCGCCACGGTGGGAGACGCCATCGGCACGCAGTCGAACGAACTTGCGGCGCGCAGCCTGCTCGTGATGGCTTCCGAGGCATCGGGCAGAGAGATCGATGAAGCCGCGGTGGATGCGGTGACGCAGTCGCTCAAATCGTTGGAGGAGGCGAAGGGCGAAGAAGCCGTGGACGGCGCCATTGAAAACGTCGTTTCCACCTTGAAGACGCAATTCGACCCGGACGGCTCGGACGAGTCGTGGAACGACGAGGAGCTCCGCACGCAGCTGCGCGACATGTACGACAGCACCGTGCAGCACAATGACGGCAATTTCACGACGGAGGCGTTCATCTGCGTAAATATGTCGCAGGCAATGGGCGGCAACGAAGGTGAGACGGAGGGCGAGAGCAAGGTCTACACGAGCTTTGCCGACCTTGCAAGCGGCATGCTGGGAAGCTCTGCAAGCGAAGAAAACCCGCTCGACGCCATCCCCGCCTGGATCATGCCCGTTCTCGGCGGCGTGATGATCCTTTTGGGGCTCGTTTGGCTGATCCTGGCGCTCTTTGCCTTCTTCCGCATCTTTGCCAAAAATAAGCGCTTTATGATGTGGTACGTCAAGCTGCTCGGCTGGATCCCCTGCGGGCTGTTCGGCGTCGTGCCCCTTGTACTTGGGAAGCTTGTAAACGACGCATCGGTCACGGCGGCGCTCGGGATGCTCTCCACCCTCTCGTGGATCAGCGGCGCATGCTATGTGCTCTTGTGGCTCGTCTCCATCTTCTGGGCGTTCCCCATCAAGCACCAGATCAGAAAACTCAGCCGCAAATAAGCAAAAAAGTAAACCTGCCTTGGGGGCACGGATTTTTCCGTGCCCCCTTGTTTTTTGCCGTAAAATGTGCTACACTGTAAAAAAGGAGGTACTTCCATGAACGAAATTTGGGATACGCTCCGCGCGATCGGGAAGGACTTTGTGCAAAACACGGGGCTTGCCATCGTGCGGACGGTCGCATTCCTCGTGTTGGGGCTCATCGTGATCAAGATCGTGCGCATCATCGCCCGCTCCGCCGCCCTCAAGAGCACGCGGCTGGACCGCTCTGCCTCGACGTTCGTCATCTCCGTGATCACGGTGGTGCTGTACGTTGCGCTCGTCATCATCCTCGTGAGTTCGCTCGGGTTTTCGACGGCGGGCATCATTGCGGCGTTCTCGGCGGTGGCGCTCGCCATTGCGCTCGCCCTCAAAGACAGCCTTGCAAGCCTTGCGAACGGCGTGATCATCATCTTTACGAAGCCCTTTAAGAAGGGCGACTATATCGCCGTGGGCGGCATGGAGGGGCTGGTGCAGGATATCCGCCTCTTCAATACCAAAATCCTGACGTACAGCAATGAGGAGATCATCGTCCCCAACAGCGAAGTGCTCGGGAGCAAGCTTGTAAATTACAGCACCATGCCGCTGCGGCGCGTCGTCATTGAAGTGCCCGTGCCCTATGGTGCGGACGTCGCCGCCGTTAAGGGATGGCTCTTGGAGGCGACGGCTGCCTATAAGTACACAGTCACGACGCCGCCCCCTTCCGTCGTGCTTGCAGACTACGGCGAACACACGCTCAAATTCTCCGTCCGCGCGTGGGGGCTCACGGAAAATTATTGGGACCTCTACTTCGACCTAAGAGAGATCGCCCTCAATACGCTTACGGAGCACGGCATCGGGCAGCCGCTCAACCGCCTGGAAGTGAAACTGCGCGAAGATTGGGCAGATCAGCCGCGCGAGGGAGGTGAAGCATGAACCTTTCCCTCTTGACTGCCGCGCCCGCAGCCGCGGATCCCGTGCGGCTCGCCATCGAGTACGCCGTATATGCGGCGATCATCGTCATCGGGATCGTCGTTTTGCTGTTGCTGCGGCGGACGGGGAAGCTCCCCAAGCACGCGGAATTTCAAAGACAGCTCGCCGCCCTGGAGGAGGAGCTGCGCGCCTTCTCCCCTGCCGCCGCGGCGCTTACGCGCTATCCCTTCCTCCGCCGCACGGCAAAGCTCGCCGCCAAAACGGAGCGGCTCGAATACACGGCGACGCAGATGGCGGAAAAGGAGCGGGACGGCGGCATCGGAAACGCCGCTGCAAAGCTCTCTGCGGCGCGCGAACAGCTTGCCGCCTACAAATTCGGCAGGCGGGGCAGCGAAGACCTCTCCAGCATTGCAGAAGCCGCAGAGGCGGTCTGCGCGGCGAAGACCATCTTTGAAGAGATCCTCGCCCGCGACGCCGAACTCAAAGCCCGCCGCGAAACAAAGCCGTGAAAGATCCATAAAAAAGCGCCCGCTTCGCCGCGGGCGCCTTTGCTTTGATGGAAAAAGTCCCTGCAAGGCGCAGGGACTTTGTGTTATTTCTTGCTCATGCCTTCCTGCACCGCGACCGCAACCGCGACCGTTGCGCCGACCATGGGGTTGTTGCCCATACCGATGAGCCCCATCATCTCGACGTGCGCGGGAACGGAGGACGAACCTGC
>CALVLO010000026.1 GCA_944338265.1 uncultured Clostridia bacterium | reverse complement strand
GAACGCGCTGCCCGACGGCTACGAATGGGTCACGCGGTATCGCCGCTCTTTTAAGTCCCGTCTCATCCAGAACGAAAAAATGCAGGACTTCTACACCGAGATCCGCAACGCGCTCTCCGAGCTTGCGGGAATTCGCTCCCGCGTAAGTCAGGCGTGCGAGAACTTCCGTTTCCACGGTGACCGCATCGCGCGGCTCTCGATCGGCGGAAAGACGCTCACCCTCTATTTGGCGCTCGATCCCGCCGCCTATGAGGACAGCAAATACCGCTATGAGGACGTTTCCGACCGCAAGACATACGCCGAGACGCCCATGAAGGTGCGCGTGACGAGCAAGCGCATGGTCAAATACGCAAAGGAACTGATCGCCGACCTCGCCGCAAAGCACGGCGTTCCCGTCGTCGGACACATCCCGATGGACTACCACGCCCCCTACGAGGACGACGCGGCGCTCATCAAAAAGGGACTCATCAAGCCCTACAACGTACTCGTTAAAAAGAAGAAGAAATAAAATGTGCCCGAGGCAGACAGCCTCGGGCATTTTTTTACGCCGCTTGGGCGGCTATTGCAGCATCTTGGGCGCGCCGCTCTTTTTGCGCTCGTAGCGCACGAAGAGATAGGCGACGACGAGCCCGAGCACAAAGAGCACGAGCCCGAGCGAAAGATCGAGCGCGTTTACGCCGCTCTCCGCCCAACCCGTATACACGGCAAACACATCGGGATTGAAGAACATTGTCACGGCGGAGCCGAGCGAGAGCCCTGCGATCGCAAAGAACGCTGCCGCCCGCCGCCGCGCAAACAGCTGCGTTAAGAGTTTGGAGACGGTGACGAGCCCGACGAGGAATCCCACGCCGAGGCAGGCATACACGCCGAACACGGCGGGATTTTCCTGCCAATAGCTCAGATGCACCGATTCTACGATGGGCGAAAAGTAGCCGAACGCCATCAGCAGCGCCGTTGCGCTCAGCCCGGGCACCACCTGCGTGACCGCCACGAGATAGCCGAGCAAAAGAAAGAGGATATAGTGCCCCGCGTTCAGCCCTTCGAGCGACTGCGCCCCTTCCGTGAGCAGGGTGGAGAGCAGCGCAATGGCGACGGGCACCGCCAAGCCGAGCAAAAAGAGCCCCAAGCGCAGCGGCGTCTTTTTTTCTGTACGCACCTCGTCGTACACGGCGGGGAATGCCCCGAGCATCAGCCCCGCGAACAGCCCGATGATGGTGAAGGGCGCAACGTCGATGAGCTTTTGGATGGCAAGAAAGCCGAGCGCAAAGCCGATGACGAGCCCGATGGCGATGGGCAACAAAAATTTGGCGCACTTTTTGAATTGTTTGACGATGTTGCCAAGCGCGTACAAGAGCTTATCGTACAGCTTAAAGATGATGGCGACGGTGCTCCCGCTCACCCCTGGCACGATGACCGCAAGCCCGATAAAAAAGCCGAGCACGCCGCCCTTTGCGACCTCTTTGGGATTTTTGTATTTGAGATCGGGCTCCGCGGGCTTTTCCTGCTCCGCATCTTCCGTTTGCGCCTTTGGCGCCTTTGGCTCCTCCGGCGCATTGCGGGGCGGCTCCTCCGGCGGAGGCGTTACGATGATCTCATCCTGATGTTCGCTCATACCCTCTCCTCATGACCTCTTAAAAAAGAAATAACGGTCCGCCCTTGACTTTAAGCAGACCGAACTTCTTGCACGTTTTCTTACTTCTTCTCTTTGATCTTTGCCGCCTTCCCCGTAAGCCCGCGCAGGTAGTAGAGCTTTGCCCTTCTCACCTTGCCTGCTCTCACGACGGTGACATACGCCACCTTGGGGGAATGAAGCGGGAAGCAGCGCTCCACGCCGACGCCGAACGAAAGACGGCGCACGGTGAACGTTTCGCGGATGCCGCCGTTCTTCTTTGCGATGACGACGCCCTCGAAATTCTGGATACGCTCTTTACCGCCCTCGATGATGCGGTAGCCGACCTTGACGGTATCGCCCACGTTGAATTGGGGGACGCTTTCCTTCATGCCCTCGGCTTCGATCGCCTCAATGAGTCCCATATTCCGACTTACCTCCTTATGGTACGCGACGTTCATTCCCGCAAGCGGCAGAGGAACGCCCGAAGTCACTTGTCAATTATATCCGAAGGCGCAGAAAAATGCAACTTATTTTGCATGGCTTTGAAAATTTTTTTGCGCACGGCAGCAAGATTTTAGATTGCATAAACGGAAATTTATAAATTACTCGCGCAAGCAAAATCGCATTTTGCGCCCGCGTCCTCAATTTGTCGCTTGCGACTTATGGGGAAAGGTGAGACAGCGCACGCCTTATCCCCTCATCCGTCTGCTTCGCAGACACCTTCCCCCCCAAGGGGAGGGCATTATGTTGGTTTTAGCCGAGGGGAAGGCAGGGGGGCGGGCGCGTACCCGCAACCTCCTGCTCAGATCACGGAATTTTGTCACGACTTTGCGTGAGAAAATTCGTGAACTTTCTCTCATAGATCCCCTGCACGGGAGCATAGCGGTCCCGCCGCAGCCGCTTTTTCTGCACGAGCGCGCCGTCGGCGTTATACACAAGGAGATAGCTCTCGCTCTCCAATCCCTCCTTTTCGGCGCGCACCGTCTTATCCTCCTCCCCCTCGCGGATCTCCGCTTCGGGCGGGGGAATGCGCAAAAGGATGCGGCTTGCCGTCTCGTAGCGCATGCCGTTTGGCTTGCCGTAGACCTCAAAGCAAATTTCGCCGCCTGCGCATCTGCCCGTCAGATAGACGGGAAAGGGATAGGGATTACAAAATTTGAGATCGCTCCATTTGGAGACCATCGCATCGAGCGAGGGCGGCACATACCCCACCGCAAGGGAATGGGGGCGGCTCTCCGTAACGGTGAGCCCCGCCCTGAGCGCGGCGTTCATGAGGGTAGTGGAGGCTTGGCACACCCCGCCGCCCACGCCCTGCACATACTCCCCGCCCGAGATGACGGGCGCCTCCAAAAAGCCGTTCTCCGCCGTCCGCGCCCCCACCGCGGCATTGAAGGAGAACAGCTCCCCCGGCGCAAGCACGCTGCCCGCGATGCGCTCGCAGGCAAGGGCAATGTTGTGCGTGCGCTCGCGCTTGGAGGCATCGAAGCGCGTCGCAAAGGCGGCAAGTTTTTGCGTGCGGGCGTGCAGCGCCTTTTGCGTGACGGCAGGTTGGCTGCTCCGCATGACGAGGGAGACCTCCTCCTGCCCCGCTTTCAGCGCCGAGAGCGCCGCGCGCAGGGAGGCGGCATAGTCGCAATACGCGCCCGCCCGCTCCTTGGTGTAAGTAAACCCGAAGCGGCTGAACGAGAGCGCGGCGTCTTGGGGCGCGCGGAAGGCGCGCTCTGCAAGGCGCGCTATCTCCTCCTCCGCGTCCACCCATTCGCGGCGCACGCAGGCAGTGAGCCGTTCGCCATTCTTCGCTCCGCGCACGAGCGCCGGCACGTTATCTGTATACCCGATCTCGGGCATGGTATCCCCGAAAGGCGTATGCACGGTGAAGGGAATGCGCTCTTTTGCAAGTTGTTCGCGCACGGCACTCACCGCTTCCCTATACGGCATGCCGCCGACGGCGACGCCCGAAATGACGACGCCGCCCTTGACGCGCCCCGTCCATCCCGCAAAAAAAAGGGCGCTCCCCATGAGAAGGAGCGCGGATATACAGGCGAAAATGCGTTTCATCTGCCCTCCCCGAGACGGGCAAACGCCTCCGTAAGGCGCGCATCGGGGAAGAAGGGCGGCTCGCCGATCGCGCGGCGGCGCACGCCCTCCGCATGGAAGTCCGAACCGCCCGTCAGATACAAGCCGTGCGCCTCCCCGAAGGCGCGGAAGTACGCCCGATCTTCCTCAGTATGGTCGGAATGCGTGTATTCTATCCCGTCCAGCCCTGCCGCAACGAGCGCCTCCATGAGCGTGAGGCGCTCCTCCGCGGGCAGCGGGATGCGCCCGGGGTGTGCGAGCACGGCGATGCCGCCCGCAGCGTGGATAACGGCGAGCGCATCCGCAGGCGAGGGGCGCATCGCGCCCGAAAAGCAGGGCTTGCCCGCGCTGAAATATTGCAGATAGAGATCCCCCTTCCGCGCGCCGAGACGGCGCGCAAACGCCGCAACGACGTGCATGGTATGCAGCGGCGTATCCTTTTTGAGGTGATACGCCTCCGCATCGGCGAGCGTGAGAGCGAGCCCGAAGCGTTTGTTCCCCAGCCCGATCATCTCCTCGGCACGCACGAGCGCGCCCTCTCTGCGTTTTTGCAAAAACGCCGTATACGCCCCGCACGGCTTGCAGCCATAGCCGAGAACGTGCACCTTCGCTTCGCCCGCGTAGGAGGAGACCTCCCACCCCGCAACAAAGCGCAGCCCCGCCTCTTTGGCAGCGGCGCGCTTTTCTTCCAAGCCCTCCAAGCTATCGTGATCGGTCATGGAGATGAGCTCCACGCCCGCGGCTTTGGCGCGGAAGGCGAGCTCCGCGGGCGTATACGCCCCGTCCGAATAGACGGTATGCAGATGCAGATCTGCCCTCATTCGACGATCCGCCCCTCCTTGATCCTGATCTTGTTGCACGCTGCGCCGTAAAGGACGCGCTCGGCATGCGTGCAGGTGAGGATGCACTGAATATCGCGCACCCTGTCTAAAAGCTTTTTGCGGCGGGGAAGATCGAGCTCGCTCATCACGTCGTCTAAAATGAGCACGGGCGGCTCGCCCGCAAGCGTGCGGAAGATCTCCGTCTCGGCGAGCTTTAACGAGAGCGCCGCCGTGCGCGCCTGCCCCTGCGAGGCATAGCCGCGGGCATCCGCGCCGTCGATGGAGATGCGCAGATCGTCGCGGTGCGGCCCCACAGAGGTGAAGCCGAGCCGCAGATCGCGCTCCCGCGCGGCGGCAAACTGCGCGGAAAGCTTTTGGGCGATCTCCCCTTCCTCCTCGGGATAGTCGCCGTCCATCGTGACGGAAAGCGCCTCCGCCCCGTCCGTAAGGTAGGCGTGCGCATCGCCCGCAAGGGGCGAAAGCTCCTTCAAATACCGCCTTCTGTGGCGCACGATGCGCGCGGCGTAGGCGGCGAGCTGCTCATCCCACACGGGGAGCGTTTCCAAAATGAGGGCGGTATCCCGCTCCTTTAAGAGGTTGTTGCGCTGATCGAGGATGCGCTGATAGCGCGCGAGCGCCGTGCAGTACTCGCGCGAGGTCTGCGAAATGGAGAGGTTGAGAAAGCGCCGCCGCTCGTCGGGTCCGTCCTGGATGAGGCGCAGCTCCCCGGGCGAGAAGAAGACGCTGTTCATATTCCCCACAAAGTCCGCCGCCCGCGTGAGGCGGTTGCCGTTGAGGAAGAGTTCTCGCTTGTTCTCGAAGATCGCCGCCTCCAGCTTCACGCTGCCGAAGCGCGTTGCCGCCTCGGCGGAAATGCGCGCGCAGTTCTCGCCGCGGCGGATGAGCTGGCGGTCGTGGCGGATGCGCAGGGAAGCGCCCGTGCACAGGTAAAAGACCGCCTCGGCGCAGTTGGTCTTGCCCTGCGCGTTGCGACCCGTGAGCACGTTGAGCCCCTCTGAAAAGCGGAAGGTCTCCGCCTCGTAATTTCTGAAGTTGACGAGCGTTAAATTTTTGATGACCATGCGGGAATTTTTTGAAAAACGCTTTCTTTTTGACGCATTTTGTACTATAATTAGAATAATTCTAATTAGAATAACTCTTACCATTATTATAGCAAAAATCTGCGCTTAGGAAAAGCGTTTCCGAGGAAAATATGACGGCACAATTCGACTTTTTATGGAACAAGATCCGCGAGCGGGCAAAGATGCTCATCAACCCCATCTCGTACAGCACGTTCATCGAAAACCTTACGCCTGTGGACGTGGTGGGCAAAAAGATCGCCCTGAAGGCGGAGAGCGAGCTTGCCGCCCGCACCATCGCCAAAAACCACCTCGAAAAGCTGCGCGAGGCAGTCGTCTCTGCCGACGTGGGGCTTACGGACGTCGCCATCATCGTAGACGGCAGCGAGGAGTTTACGCTCGACGAATCTGCCGACGCGGTGGAGGCGGACGTCGTTCTCGATAAGCGCTATACGTTTGATTCTTACGTCGTGGGCAGCTCCAACAAGTTTGTGTTCGCGGCGGCAAAGTCGGTTGCCGAAAACCCCGGCGAAAACTTTAACCCCCTCTATATCTACGGCGGCACGGGGCTTGGGAAGACGCACCTCATGCAGGCGATCGCCAACGAGATCGCGCAAAAGAAGCCATCGCTCAAAGTCATCTACACGACGAGCGAAAAGTTTTTGAACGAATATGTAGACAGCATGTACGCCAAGAAGGGCGCGGGAAGGGAGGGCGAGACGCGCTTCCGCAACCGCTACCGCGGCGTGGACGTGCTGCTCATCGACGATATTCAGTTCTGGGCGGGCAAATACGGCGTGCAGGAGGCGTTCTTCCACGCCTTCAACGAGCTCTTCTCGCAGCATAAGCAGATCGTCATCTCCTCCGACTGCCCTGCCAAGGAGCTGACGACGCTCGAAGAGCGCCTGCGCACCCGCTTTGAGGGCGGGCTGATCGCCGACATCCAACCGCCCGACGCGGAGACGAAAATCGCCATCTTAAAGCGCAAGGCGCTCGAAAAGAAGTATGTGGTGCCCGACGACGTGCTCGCCTTTTTGGTGCGCGGCTCGGACAACAACGTGCGTACCCTCGAGGGGCGGCTGAACACCGTTATTTTTGCGAGCAAGCTGCACGAGGAGCCCATCTCCTTAAAGCTCGCAGCCGAGGCATTGCAGGAAGCCATTAACACCGATGAGCAGGAGGAAGTCACGCCCGAGGCGATCATCCGCGCGACGTGCAGCTACTTCAACATTACGAAGGCGGACCTCATCGGCAAAAACAAGCGGCAGGAGATCGTGCGTGCGCGGCAGATCTGCACCTACCTCATGTGCGATATGCTCGCCCTCCCCCTTGTAACGGTGGGAAAACTCATGGGCGGGCGGGACCACTCCACCGTCATCTACGCGCGCGATAAGATCGTGGAGCTGATGCGCGTGAACGACCGCGTCGCCAAAGACGTGAACGACGTAAAAAGCGCGGTACTCAAACAGTAGGTGTTCACAGATTTTCCGCGAACTGACGCGGAAAATCTTCGTGATTTTGAGAAAAACCCAATGTTCGCCTGCGGCTCTGCATTCGGTTGTCTCGGCGGCACCAAGGCAATGTGCCGCCTCGGTCACGAAATTGCCGCTGAAATGGCAATTTCTTAGTTCGCGCATACGCCGAAGCCCCACAGGGGCTGTCGGCATAACGTACGCGCTCACCTCGCCGCCGCTGTTTTCGCAACAGTATAGCACGCGGCGGCTCACTTTTCCGCAAAAGCCGCGTGAGCGGCAAATGGGGGCGCAAAAGGCATAACGAAGTGACGCCTTTTGCAACCATTTTATAGCGTTTATAGCGCGGGCGGAAGGCAACCTTCCTTGTATCTGTAATTTATAGCAAGCAGATAAAAAGCAGAATGCCTTTTGCAACAAATCAGACAGGCGCAAAAGCGCGGGTTTACTTGCGGACATTTTTTGCACGTTCACACCTTTTTCCGCATACGGGATCGCGCAACGGCTCCCCTGTGCAAGGGGAGCTGTCCCGCAGGGACTGAGGGGTTGTTGCCCTTCATGCGCAACATTCCCGCAATCCAAATCATTGCACGAAAAAATCCCTTTACGGGATTTTTGCATATGGATACCATGAAACATTTTTCCGAAGGAACATACGACGCCGTCGTGATCGGTGCGGGGCATGCGGGGTGCGAAGCCGCCCTCGCCTTAGCCCGCACGGGACAAAAAACGGTGATGCTCACCCTCAATCTGGACAGCATCGGCTTTATGCCCTGCAACCCCTCCATCGGCGGCACCGCCAAGGGGCATTTGGTGCGCGAGATCGATGCGCTCGGCGGCGAGATGGGACTCAACGCCGATAAGACCGCCCTGCAATACCGCATGCTCAACGAGGGCAAGGGCACGGCGGTGCAGTCTCTGCGCGCGCAGACGGATAAGAACGCCTACCATACCGAGATGAAGCGCGTGTTGGAGCACACGCCGAATTTGCGCATCGTGCAGGGCGAGGCGGCAGATCTGCTTACCGAGGGCGGGCGTGTGACGGGCGTCGTCACCTCGTACGGGGGCGTGTTTTCCTGCCGTGCCGCCATCATCGCCACAGGCGTTTACCTCGGCGCACGCACCATCACGGGGGATACCGTCGCCGAGAGCGGCCCGAACGGCTTTGCGCGGGCGACGCTGCTCACGGAGGCGCTTCTCCGCCTCGGTTACAGTGTGCGGCGGTTTAAGACGGGCACGCCCGCCCGCCTCGACGGGCGCACCATCGACTATGCCGCCCTCCCCGTGCAGCCCGGCGAGGAAGTCTACCCCTTCTCCTTCCTCCATACCGCCGTGCCCCCCGCAGAGAAGCAGACGCCCTGCTACCTCACCTACACGAACGCCGAAACGCACAGGCTCATCTTGGAAAATCTTGACCGTGCCCCCCTCTACAACGGCGCGATCTCCTCGACGGGTCCCCGCTACTGCCCCTCCATCGAGACGAAAGTCGTCCGCTTTGCCGATAAGGAGCGCCATCAGCTCTTTTTGGAGCCCGAGGGCGCGGACACGACGGAAGTCTATGTGCAGGGGTTCTCCACCTCCCTCCCGCACGATCTGCAAAAGGCGATGTACCGCACGGTGAAGGGCTTGGAGCACTGCGAGATCGTCCGCTACGCCTATGCCATCGAATACGACTGCATCGACACGCTGGACGTGCTCCCCACCCTCGAGTTCAAGAAAATAGAGGGTATTTACACCGCGGGGCAGATCAACGGCACGAGCGGCTACGAAGAGGCGGCGGCGCAGGGGCTTGTTGCGGGCTTGAATGCCTCCTTAAAGCTCCGCGGGCTGCCGCCGCTCGTTCTGCGGCGGGACGAGGCGTACATCGGCGTGCTCATCGACGATCTCGTTACAAAAGGCACGGACGAGCCCTACCGCATGATGACCTCGCGCGCGGAGTACCGCCTCACGCTGCGGCAGGACAACGCCGATCTCCGCCTCACCGAGATCGGCTACCGATGCGGGCTTGTGACCAAAGCGCGGTACCAAACATTCCTCGCCCGCAAAAAACTGCGCGAGGAGACGGCGGCGCTCCTGCAATCGCGCGCGGACCGCAAAATTGCAGACAGGCTCGTGCAGGAGGCGGGGCAGCCGCCGCTCGCCGCGGGCGTGACGTATGCCGACCTCATCCGCCGCGGCATCCCGCTCAGCCGCATCCAACAGGCATTCTCCGTTCTGACCGATATCCCTGCCGACGTAAGGCTCTCCTGCGAGACGGAGATCCGCTACGAGGGCTACTTAAAGCGCAGCGAGGAGCAGATGGCAAAGGCGAAAAAGATGGAGGAGAGCCCCCTCCCGCCCGATCTCGACTATGCCGCCATTGCGGGGCTCCGGTTAGAGGCGCGGGAAAAACTCGCCCGCATCCGCCCCCTCAATTTGGGGCAGGCGGAACGCATCTCGGGCGTCTCCCCCGCGGACATCGCCGTCCTCATGGTGTATCTGAGCATGAAAAAATAACAAACGGACAGAAGATGCCCGCCTGCACAGTTGTGCAGGCGGGCTGTTGTTACCGAAGAAAATGCACGAGCGATCCCATCGGCTTACGCTCTGTATGGGCGGGCGCGGGGGCGGCGTCCTCTGCGGGATAGCCCAACATGAGCATGGCGACGGGAATTTCCGCCTTAGGCAGCGCGAACTCCCTGCGCGCGGCGGCGGGATCGAAGTGCATCACCCAAAGGCTGCCCACGCCGCGGGCGGCGGCTTCGAGCATCATGTGGGTGGTGACGATGGCGGCATCCACCTCGCCCGAGGGCGCATCGTCATAGCGGGCGCGCCGCCAACAGGCGGCGCCGTCATAGGTAATGAGCAGCGCGGCGGGCGCACCAAAGCGGCACTGCGTACACGCATCGATCTTGGCGAGCGCCCCACCCGTAACGGCATACACGCGCTGGGGCTGCTGATCGCGCGCGGTGGGTGCAAGCCGCCCCACCTCCAAGATCGCGCCAAGTACATCCTCCGCAACGGGCTGCGGCTTGAACTTACGGCAGGAATAGCGTTCCTGCATGAGCTGTAAAAGATCCATAAATCCCTCCTTCTCTGTATTCACACTTGCGCAGATGCGCAGACACGCACCGCACGCTCAAAGCTCATCGAGCGTGAGCGAAAATGCGGGGATAAAGTGCTCGAAAAAGTAATCGACGGCGCGCATCTTCTTTTCGCGGAGCGCTGCCTCGATGCTCTTTTCCGCCTGCGCGAACTCGCTGTTCCCCGAGCGCCGCTCTTCCAAGCATTTGAGATAGGCAGAGAGCTTATCCGCCGCCTTGACGAACGCATACTCCGCCGAATTTTTATCCGCCTGCAAATAGGGCGAGATCGCCCCCCGCAGCGGCACGGGCAGCGTTGCGGCGATCTTTTCGACGGCGCGCTGCTCCACCTTCTCGTATTCGCCGTGGAGCTGACCGTTAAAGTACTTGATGGGCGTGGGCATATCCCCCGTCATCACCTCGCTCACCTCGTGGTAGAGCGCGTACAGGATGGCGGCGGAAGTATTTACGCTGCCGCCGAACACCTCCGTTTCGATCAGGCAGAGCGCGTGCGTTAAAACGGCGACCTGGTGGGAATGCTCCATAATGTTCTCTTCGCGCGTGGAGCGCATGAGCTGCCACCGCTTGATGAACTTCATCCGATCTAAATAGGCATAAAACTGTTCCATAGATGACCTCAAACTTGCTTTACGGAAATTATACTACATTTTCCGCAAAAATTCAATTGACTTTCTAAAAAATTCGCGCTATACTTTTGATAACAATCAAATATCCGTCGTGGGTGCTGTAACAGGCTGAGATCATACCACTTGAATCGGGCAAGGTAATGCTTGGACGAAAGACGAGATTTTCAGGGCGCCCTCACGCATTGCGGGGGTGTTTTTGTTTTCCCAAAACCAAAGGCGGATACAGAAGGAGATGTGAGATGTCTGTTGTTCCTCTGTCCTCTTATCAGGACTACTTCGAGACGGGTGAAGGCAAAAACAAGATCCCGCACTACGACTACCCCGATGTGTGGACGTCGTTTGCAAAGGATACGCTCTCGAACGTGTTTATGTATGCGGCGATCGTGCTTGCCGTCATCCTCGTCGCCGTTGCGCTGTTTGTAAAGCTGCGCCGTCCCGAGCGCATGAAGGCATTCGCGCAGAAGGCGCTCGCGCTCGTCTGCGGCTTTGCTGCCGCCGTCATCGTGACCATGCTCGCGTTGGAATTTGCCGATATGTACGAGAACGGATATGTCTTCGACCTCGTGCTTTGGCCTGCCGTGGCGTGCGCCGTCGTGCTCGTGCTCGGCATCGCCGCCGTCTACGTTGCCTCCCTCTTTTCCAAAAAGGCGTTCAAGCTGACGGCTATCGTCTGCGGGAGCCTCGCGGGCGCGGCTGCCATCGCCCTCTTTGTTTGCATCGCGGTGTACTTTGCTTCGGGCGATGCTTCTGCAAACAACGGCATGGAGGTGAGCATTTCGGAGAGCGCCGTCCTCTATGGCAGCGCCGCGGCGCTCATTGCCGCCATTACGGTATGCGCCTTCCTCTTTGACCGCGGCAACAAGCGCGGATTCGATTCCAAGTCCATCGCCTATGCCGCCGTCTGCATTGCGATGAGCTTCGCCCTATCTTACATTGCCCCCATCCACATGCCGCAGGGCGGCTCGGTGACCATTGCCTCCCTTCTGCCCCTCATGCTCTACTCCTTTATGTTCGGCACCAAGAAGGGCGTGACGGCGGGCGTCGTGTACGGGCTGCTGCAGATCATCCAAGATCCGTGGATCATCCACCCCGCGCAGCTTCTTTTGGACTACCCCATCGCCTTTGCGGGAATCGGGCTTGCGGGCATGTTCTCCCGCGTGAAAAAGCTCGAAAAACTCCCGCAGGTGCAGTTTGCGCTCGGCGCCGTCGTGGCGAGCGTGTTCCGCTTTGCGGCGCACCTCCTTTCCGGCGTGTTCGCCTTCTCGGAATACGCACCCGACGTGGACGCATGGATCTACTCGCTCGGCTATAACGGCACTTACGTCTTCCCCGATATTGCCATCGCCATTGCCGTGGGCGTGTTGGTGCTCAGCTCGCCCGCCTTCGTGAAGCAGCTCAGAAAGTTCTCTGCGGAGAAGAAGACCGCGCCTGCCGCAGCGCCCGCGGCGGAACCTGCGGAGCCCGCCATCGAAGCGCCCGCAGCCTCCGACGCGGCAAACGCCGCCCCGCAGGAAGAGCGCGTGCTGCTTGCCGAGAGCGCTCCCGCAGAGGAAAAGCGGGAATGACCGCATAAAACAAGAGGAGGTTTCCCGCACGGGAGACCTCTTCTTTGCAAAAAATTTTACAAAACATATTGAAATTCGCCCGCAGATATGATACAATTTTTCTATGAACAGAACCGCCGCCCGCGGCGCGGAAACGCTGCGGCACGGCAAAAGGAAGGGGGAAGAAAACATGGCAATCAAAATTACAAGAG
>CALVLO010000025.1 GCA_944338265.1 uncultured Clostridia bacterium | reverse complement strand
TGCATCCACGAGATGAAGCTCATCGTCGACCTCATCTACAACGGCGGCTTCAAGAAGATGCGCTATTCCATCTCCGATACGGCGGAATTCGGCGACTACGAGACAGGCAAGCGCCTCATCACCGAAGAGACCAAGAAGGAGATGAAGAAGGTGCTCACCGAGATCCAGGACGGCACGTTCGCCTCCAAATGGATCTCCGAAAACAAGAGCGGCGGGAGGGCGCACTTCAACGCCTGCCGCGAGCGCGAAGGGGCGCACATGCTCGAGAAGGTGGGCGAGGAGCTCCGCGAGCTGTACTCTTGGAACAAGGAAGATAAATACAGCGAGACGAAGTAACGTTTTTGCGGTCCCCTCCGTAGTCGCGGAGGGGAATTTTTATGTATTTCTTCGTATCTTCTTTGCAACTTCGCTGTTTTTTGCAAAAATTTTTTGAAAATTTAGATAAAAATTGCAAAATGGGTATTGAAACCGCGCGCAAAATATAGTATAATACCATTGATGCACAGCATTTCTGTTTGCAGTGCGTCAAATGCAAGGGGGATCTTATTCCAAAGGAGACGCGATGCAGAAGAAAACTTCAGCCGAGGCAATTGCAAACGCAACCGATTTTCCGCTCTACCTCTATCACCACGGGAAGAACGACCGCATCTACGAAATTTTCGGCGCGCACAGAGAGGTGCGCGGCGGCGAAGAGGGGTACGTCTTCCGCGTGTGGGCGCCGCATGCAAGGAGCGTCTCCGTCGTCGGGGACTTCAACGGTTGGAATACGGAAGCCAACGTCATGGCGCGCATGATCGACGGGGAGAGCTTCGAGCTGTTTATTGCGGGGCTCAAGGAGTACGATACCTACAAGTACTGCGTCACCGCCGCAGACGGCAGACAGCTCATGAAGGCGGATCCCGTCGGCTTCCACACCGAGACGCCGCCCGCGACTGCCTCCAAGCTGTACGATCTGGACGGATACGATTGGCAGGACAAGGATTATTTTGCGGCGCGCGCGTCAAAGAACGTCTTCGCTTCGCCCATGAACATCTACGAGGTCAATCTGCTCTCGTGGAAGCGGCATGCGGACGGCAATTTCTATTCCTATCAGGATCTGGCGCGCGAGCTCGTTCCCTACGTCAAGGAAATGGGCTATACGCACGTTGAATTTATGCCCGTGACCGAGTTCCCCTTCGAGGGCTCGTGGGGCTATCAGGTGACGGGGTACTACGCCGTCACGTCCCGCATGGGCACGCCCAAGGACTTTATGCACCTGGTGGACGAGTTCCACCGCGCCGGGATCGGGGTCATCCTCGATTGGGTGCCCGCGCACTTCCCTAAGGATGCGCAGGGGCTGTATGAGTTCGACGGGCAGCCGCTCTACGAGAGCAGCCAGTGGGATCGGATGGAGCACAAGAGCTGGGGCACCCGCCGCTTCGATTACGGCAGGAACGAGGTCTTATCCTTCCTCATCTCCGATGCCTGCTTCTTCTTCGATAAGTATCATGTGGACGGGCTGCGCGTCGATGCGGTCGCTTCCATGCTCTATCTCGATTACGATAAGCGGGAGGGGGAGTGGGTCCCCAATATCTACGGTGAGAATAAAAACCTCGAGGCGATCGCCTTCCTCAGAAAGCTCAACGAGGCGGTGTTCCTGCGCTTCCCGCATGCACTGATGATCGCAGAGGAGTCCACCGCGTGGGGGCTCGTCACAAAGCCGGGCTCCGTCGGCGGTTTGGGCTTCAACTTCAAGTGGAACATGGGTTGGATGAACGATATGCTCTCTTATCTGTGCCTCAACCCGTACTTCCGCAGCTACAATCACAGTAAGCTCACGTTCTCGATGATGTACGCCTTTTCCGAGAATTACGTCCTGCCCATCTCGCACGACGAGGTCGTACACGGCAAGTGTTCGCTCATCAACAAGATGCCGGGCACATACGAGGAGAAATTCGCGGGCGTGCGTTCCTTCCTCGGCTATATGATGGCGCATCCGGGGAAGAAGCTCAACTTCATGGGCTATGAGTTCGGGCAGTTCAAGGAGTGGGATTATCACGAAGGGTTGGAGTTCTTCCTGCGCGATACCTACGAGCTGCACGGAAAGCTCTCCCTGATGGTAAGAGAGCTGAATGCGTTTTATCGCAATACCCCCGCATTCTACGAGATCGAGGATTCGTGGGATGGGTTCGAGTGGCTTGCGCCCGACGATGCCGACCGCAACTTGGTGGCGTTTTTGCGCCGCGACAGGGCGGGCAACGAAGTCATCATGGTGGCATGCTTCTCGGGGGCGGACGTTCCCGATTACCGCCTCGGCGTTAGTCGGAGCGGGAAATATAAGATCGTCTTTAATTCCGACGATGTAAAATACGGTGGAGAGGGGAAGCTCGGCAAGCGCGTGATCGCTGCCGTCAAAAAGCCGAGCCACGGCAAGCAATATTCCCTTCCCATCGCCATGCCGAAGATGACGTGCCTCTATCTTGTCCGTGAGCCCGATCCGCCCAAGGCGGCAAAGTCCGGAAAGACGGCGGCGAAGCCCGCGGCAAAGAAGAGCACAAAGTAAATGATGAGGGACTCTGCGGCGGAATGCCGAAAATAATACAGGAGTGATAGAGGGGGTCTTGTAGCTATGCAAAGAAAGAAGGAATGTGTGGCAATGTTGCTTGCGGGCGGGCAGGGGAGCCGTCTGTATGCGCTTACGAACAACATTGCAAAGCCCGCGGTCGCGTTTGGGGGGAAGTACCGCATCATCGATTTTCCCTTGAGCAACTGCATCAATTCGGGGATCGACACGGTCGGCGTGCTCACGCAGTACGAACCGCTCGAACTTAACGAGTATATCGGGAACGGGCAGCCGTGGGATCTCGACCGCTCGTTCGGCGGCGTACATATTCTCTCGCCCTATCAGGCGAAGAAGAAGTCGTCGTGGTTCGAGGGGACTGCAAACGCGATCTATCAAAATCTCGCGTTCATGCAGAAGTACAATCCCGAATATGTGCTCATTCTCTCGGGCGATCACATTTACAAGATGGATTATGCCGCCATGCTCAAAGCGCATAAGGCGACGGGGGCGGATTGCACCATTGCCGCCATCGAGGTGCCCATGAAGGAGGCATCCCGCTTCGGCATCCTCAACACCCGTGAGAATGGCTCCATCTACGAGTTTGAGGAAAAGCCCAAGCAGCCCAAGAGCAACCTTGCTTCGATGGGCATCTATATCTTCACGGCGGAGAAACTCTTCAAATATCTCATCGAAGACGAGGCAAACCCCGCTTCGAGCAAGGACTTCGGCAAAGACGTGCTTCCCGCCATGCTCAAAGCGGGCGAGAAGATGTTCTCCTACCGCTTCAGCGGGTATTGGAAGGACGTCGGCACCATCTCGTCGCTCTGGGAGTCGAATATGGATCTCTTGGGGGAGGAACCCGCCTTCGACGTGGGCGATCCCGATTGGAAGATCCATTCCCGCAATCCGCTCGCACCGCCCGAGTATATCGGCGATAAGGCGGTCGTCGGCAATTCGCTCATCTCGCTCGGCTGCGAGATCGAGGGCAGGGTGGAGCGCTCCGTCCTCTCGAGCAACGTCGTTGTGGAAGAGGGGGCAGAGGTCATCGACAGCGTTCTGATGGCGGGCAGCATCGTGAAGAAGGGTGCCAAGGTCATCTATTCCATCATCGACGAGAACACCGTCGTGGAGGAAAGCGCCGTCGTCGGCGAGGAGAAGGAGAAGAATGCGGGCATCGCCGTGCTCGGCAGGAACATTACGATCGGTGCGGGCGCGAAGGTCGCCGGCGGTCAGATCCTCGATAAGGATTACAGGGGGGAGTGAAAAATGGCAAACTCGGCAGTAGGCGTAATTTTTTCCAACATCCACGATGAGAATATTCCCGAACTTTCCCGCCACAGGACGATGGCTTCCATCCCCTACGGCGGAAGGTACCGCCTCATCGATTTCGCGCTCTCCAACTTCGTCAATTCCGGCATCACGACCGTCGGCATCGTGACGAAGTACAACTATCAATCGCTGATGGATCACCTCGGCAGCGGTAAGGATTGGGATCTCGCCCGCAAGGACGGCGGCATCATCCTGCTCCCGCCTTATTCGGATGAGACGGACGCGCCTTACAGCAACCGCCTCGAGGCGCTCAAAGGCATCACGGGCTTCCTCAATCACCGCAACGAGGAGTACGTCGTCATCTCCGACTGTGACGGCATTGCCCGCGTGGATATTGCCGACGTCATCCGCTATCACGAGGAGAAGGGGGCGGATATCACGATGGTGTACCTCAAAGAGGATGCGCCCATCGAATCCAACTACTTTATGACCATTTTGCCCGACGAAGAGGGCAGGGTGAAAGGGATCAAGATCAATCCCAAGCTCAAAAAGAAGGAAACGAGCAACGTGTATGTGAACATCATGGTGCTCAACCGCGAATTTCTCATCAATATCATCCAGGATGCGGTCACGCGCGGGCTTTCGAGCTTCGGGAAAGATATCCTCACCAAAAATGTGGATACGCTCAAGATCTACGGCTATCTCTTCGACGGGTACTATGCGGGCATCGATTCGCTGCAAAAGTACTATGCGCACAGCATGGAGCTTTTGGATAAGACCGTCCGCGACGAGCTGTTCGGCGCGCGCGATATCTATACCAAGGTACGCGACTCCGCTCCGAGCAAATACAGCGACGGCGCAACGGTGAAGAACTCCCTCATCTCCGATGGCTGCGTCATCGAGGGGACGGTGGAGAACTGCATCCTCTTCCGCGGCGTCAAGATCGGGAAGGGGAGCGTCGTCAAAAATTCCATCATCATGCAGGACAGCGTCGTCGGATCGGGCGTGCAGCTCGACTGCGTGATCACGGATAAAAACGTCGTCGTGCGCGATCGGCGGCGCCTGGCGGGATGTGCGGAGCTCCCGTACTTCATCGCCAAAGGCAGGATGATCTAAGGCACTCTTTTGGCTGCGGCGTGCCGCAGCGCACAGCTCATTTTGAGGCAATTTCGTTATGACAAGGAGGACGGCATGAGCACAACCAAAAACAAGAAGACGCAAAAGGCAGCACCCGCCGCGGAAAAGAAGCCCGCGGTAGCCGTGCAGGCAGAGCTCGTCAACGTTCCGCCCGTAGAGGCGGTCGAAACGCAGGAGACGCCCAAAGCAGCGCCCGCGCCCGAGATCAAAGTCGTACCCAAGAAGAAGATCTTGTTCGTCGCTTCGGAGGCAGCGCCCTTCATCGCGACGGGCGGGCTTGCCGAGGTCATCGGCTCGCTCTCCAAGGCGCTCGCTAAGAGCGATGCGTATGATGTGCGCGTCATCATCCCGCTCTATCAGGATATCAAAAAGGAATACCGCAAGGATTTCAAGTTCATCGGCAATATTTTCGTACCGCTCTCGTGGCGCAATCAGTATTGCGGCATCTTTGCGTATGAAGCAAACAACGTGAAGTTCTATTTCGTTGATAACGAGTACTACTTCAAGCGTCCCGGCTGCTACGGCTATTACGATGACGGCGAGCGTTTCGCCTTCTTCTGCCGCGGCGTGATGGAGATCCTTTCCTTCATCGGATTTTATCCCGATATCCTGCACTGCCACGATTGGCAGGCGGCGCTTGCTGCGCTCTATTTGAAGACGATCTACTGCTTCCGCCCGGAGTATCAGTTCATCCGTGCGGTGTTCACCATTCACAATATCGAGTATCAGGGCAAGTATTCTCTCGATATTTTGGAAGATCTCTTCGGGATCTCCAACCGTTTCCGCTATCTCGTCGAGTACGACCGCTGCATCAACCTGATGAAGGGCGCGATCGAATGCTGCGAACGCTTCTCCACCGTCAGCCCGACGTATGCAGGGGAGATCAAAGATCCGTACTATTCGCACGGGCTCGATCCCATCATCCGCCGAAATGAGTTCAAGCTCTGCGGCATCCTTAACGGCATCGACCCCGACTATTACGACCCCGCAACGGACAAGGCGCTCTTTGCCAATTACGATGCGAAGAACATTGCGCCCAAGGCGGTCTGCAAAGAGGAGTTGCAGCGCATGCTCAATCTCCCTGTCAAGCCGGATACGCCCATCATCGCCATGATCACCCGCCTCGTCGCGCACAAGGGGCTCGATCTCGTGAAGGAGGTCATCGAGCAGGTGCTGCGTCAGGATGTGCAGTTCGTGCTGCTCGGGACGGGCGATTCTTCGTATGAGAACTATTTCAGCGACCTTGCGCGCCGCTATCAGGGGAAGGTGGTCTCCATTATCTCCTTCAATTCCGATCTCTCGCGCAAGATCTATGCGGGTGCCGATCTCTTCCTCATGCCGAGCAAGAGCGAGCCGTGCGGGCTCTCGCAGATGATCGCTTCCCGCTACGGTACCGTCGCCATCGTCCGCGAGACGGGTGGCTTGCGCGACAGCATCACGCCCTACGGCGCGGGCGGGAACGGGTTCACCTTCCACGACTATAACGCATACGATATGCTGTACGTCATCAACGAGGCGATCGGCGTCTATCACGATAAGGAAGCGTGGAGCGCGCTGCGCAAAAAGGCGATGGAGACGGATTTCTCTTGGGCGAAGTCTGCCACCTATTACGAGGGGCTCTACCTCGGAATGCTCAAGTAACTTGTTATAAAAAGATCGGGAGAGGAGCAAAACGCCTTTCATACGCCTTTGCTCCTCCGTTCTTTTTGTATGAAAGGGAATGGGGATGTCAACAAAACAGCAGGAGAAAAGGGCAAAAAAATGAGTAAGTTGAGCGAACAGGAGGCACAACGCCTCATCGCGGGGAAACTTTCGCGCTATTTCGGGGTTTCGCCGCAGGAAGCAAGCAGGGAACAAATCTACCGTGCCGTCGTGATGAGCGTCCGCGATATCATGGCGGAAAAGCACCAAAAGTTCCATCTCAAAACAAAGAACACGCGGGCAAAGCGCGTGTACTATCTGTGTATGGAATTTTTGATGGGGCGCTCGCTCAAAAACAGCGTCTATAACCTCGGCATACACGATGCGCTTGTGGGCGCACTCAAAGAATATAAGCTGACATTGGAAGAGCTCTACGAGGAGGAGCCCGATGCGGGGCTCGGCAACGGCGGGCTCGGGCGGCTTGCGGCGTGCTTTTTGGATGGGCTCGCCACGCAGAACTATCCCGCAATGGGCTTTTCCATCTGCTATCAGTACGGGCTCTTCAAGCAGAAGATCGTAGACGGGTGGCAGATCGAACTTCCCGATATCTGGCTGCCGGGAGGGGAGTCTTGGCTCATTCAGCGCACGGATAAGCGCTTTATCGTCCGTTTCGACGGCACGCTGGAAGAAAAGTGGACGGATCACGGCATGGAGACCGTCTACCACAACGCGAAGGAAGTGGAGGCGACCGCCTACGATATGATGGTCTCGGGTAAAAATTCCGAGAGCGTCAGCACCCTCCGCCTGTGGCGTTCGCGCGCGGTGCAAAAGTTCGATATGCAGCTTTTTTCGCAGGGAAATTACGATGAGGTCATGCGCGACGATACCGATGCGCAGCTCATCTCCAAAGTGCTGTATCCCTCGGATAATCACTACGAAGGGAAGTCCCTGCGCTTAAAGCAGCAATACTTTCTCGTCTCCGCGTCGCTGCAATGTATCGTCTCCGATCACAAGCGCCGCTACGGTTCGCTTGCGCTGCTTCCGCAGATGGCGGCGATCCATATCAACGATACCCATCCCGCACTCGCCATTCCCGAGATGATGCGCATCCTCGTGGACGAGAACTACTTCAATTGGGAAGTTGCGTGGAATATCACGACGGCGACGTGCGCGTACACCAACCATACCGTGCTTGCCGAGGCGCTCGAAACGTGGGCGGAAGATCTCATCGCCCGCAGGCTTCCGCGCATCTATGGCATTTTGAAGGAGATCAACCGCCGCTTCTGCGACGATCTGTGGAGCGCATTCCCCGGCGAGTGGGAGAAGATCTCGCGCATGTCCATTCTTTCGCACAATACCGTGCGTATGGCAAATTTGTGCGTGATGGGCACGCACAGCGTCAACGGCGTCTCCGAGCTGCACAGCGATATCATCAAGGATAGCATTTTCCGCGATTTTTACGACTATACGCCCGAAAAGTTCCGCAATGTGACCAACGGCATTGCGCACAGGCGTTGGCTCAATCAATCCAACCCCGAGCTCTGCGCGCTCATCACCGATTGCATCGGAGGCGGGTACGACCTGCATCCCGAAAAATTGGAAGAACTTCGTAAATTTGCGGACGACGAGAGCGTCTTGAAGCGTCTCGGCGAGATCAAATCCGTTAAAAAACGGCAGTTTGCCGAATTTGCCAAGAAGCAGCAGGGGATCGTGATCGACCCCGATACGCTCTTCGATGTGCAGGCAAAGCGCATGCACGAGTACAAGCGTCAGCTTCTCAACGTGCTGCACATCATCGCGGATTATAACGCGCTGCGCGAAAACCCCGAGCTGGACATCCAGCCCAAGACGTATATCTTCGGCGCGAAGGCTGCGGCGGGGTACGATATGGCGAAGCAGATCATCAAGCTCATCTGCTTCCTCGCCGAAGACATCCGCAAAAATCCCAAGATCAACGAAAAGCTCAACGTCGTCTATATGGAGAACTACAACGTGACGATGTCGGAAGCGCTCATGCCCGCGAGCGAGATCTCCGAGCAGATCTCCCTTGCCGGGAAGGAAGCGAGCGGCACGGGCAACATGAAGTTCATGATCAACGGCGCGCTCACCATCGGAACGCTGGACGGCGCGAACGTCGAAATGGCGCAGCGCGCGGGCGAAGAAAATCTTTTCATCTTCGGGCTCACTGCTGAAGAAGTCAAAGAGATTTGGGCAAGCGGCTACAATTCGAGCGCGTACTACAACAAAGATCAGGGGATGCGCAAGATCATTGAGTCGCTCATCGTCGGGTTCAACGGCACGTCGTTCGCCGATATCGCCAATTATCTTTTGCGCAATGCACCCGTTGCCGATCCGTACATGTGCCTTGCGGATTACGAGTCTTACGCGCGCACGCAGAGCGCGATGAGCGAACTTTACCGCAACGATCGGCTTACATGGAACAAAAAGTCGCTCATGAACATTGCCGCCGCAGGATATTTCTCTGCCGACCGCAGCATCCGCGACTATGCGAAGGAAATCTGGAACTTAAAACCCGTAAAATAACAACCATTTGCAACGAGAAACACCATGCAATTTTACTTTAATCCCTTAAATCCTGCTTGCAAGAGCCTGACGGGTGCTTTTCCGCGCAACGAGATCGTAACGTTCCGCATCTATTGGCGCGGCAGCGGCGAAATGCCGCGCGATCTCGATGCAAGTTTCGTCTATTTTCAAGACGGCAAAGATCGCACGGCGCTCTCCATGCACCGCACAGACGATGGATTTTGCGTCTCGCTCCGCTTTCATCAGATCGGGCTGTATTTTTACTATTTCCGTATCAGCGGGCAGTACTTCGGGTGCGGCAGATGGCGCGACGGCGTGCTCACGCAAAAAGCGGCAGATATGCGCGCGTGGCAGATCACGGTGTACGAGGAACATTACAAGACGCCCGATTGGATGAAGGGCGGCGTAATGTATCAGATCTTTCCGGATCGTTTTTGCAAGGCGGGCGATCTGCCCATTGCCGATTGGAAGGTCCGCCGCGACGATTGGGGCGGACAGCCCACATACAAGCCGAATGAGTACGGAAAAGTACTTAACAATGACTTTTTCGGCGGCAATCTCAACGGAATCACGCAAAAACTCGATTATCTCCGCTCGCTCGGCGTTACTGTGCTGTATCTCAATCCCATCTTCGAGGCGTACTCCAATCACCGCTACGATACGGGCGACTATCTGAAGATCGATGGGCAGCTCGGCACCGCGGAAGATCTCGACCGCCTTGTTGCCGAGGCAAAAAAGCGCGGCATACGCATCATTTTGGATGCGGTGCTCAATCACACGGGCGCAGACAGCCGCTATTTCAACAAATACGGGCGCTACGAGAGCGTCGGCGCCTTTCAATCGCAATCTTCGCCATATGCGGAATGGTATCATTTCCGCAGCTTTCCCGATGTGTACGAAAGTTGGTGGGGGATCGACACGCTGCCCGCCGTCAACGAACACTCCGAATCTTACCAAGAATTTGTGTTCGGGGAATACGGCGTCTTAAAAACGTGGCTGCGGCGCGGCATCGGCGGATATCGGCTGGATGTTGCAGACGAGCTCCCCGATTTCTTCCTGCAAAAGCTGCGCACCGCCGTCAAGGAAGAGACGCCGGACGCCGTCGTCATCGGCGAAGTCTGGGAGGATGCCTCCAACAAGATCGCTTACAGCGAGCGCAGGCAGTATTTGCAGGGCTACGAGCTCGACAGCGTGATGAATTATCCGCTGAAGGATGCCATCATCAGTTTTGTGCAGTCCGGAAATACCGCGCAGCTCCGCGAGACGCTGTACATGCTCATTGATCATTATCCCAAAGAGACGCTCGATTGTTTGATGAATATCCTCGGCACGCACGATACGCCGCGTATTTTAACGGTGCTTGGCGGAAAGCCGTGCGCCGACAAAGATGAGATGGCTGTAACCAAAATGAGCGAGGCGGAGATCGAAGCGGCGAAGAAAAAGCTGAAAATGGCAGCCGTCCTGCAATTTACGCTTCCGGGCATTCCCTGCATTTATTACGGCGACGAAAACGCCATGCAAGGCTATCAGGATCCGTTCTGCCGCGCCTGCTTCGATTGGGTGAATACCGACGAAGAGCTCCTGCAATTTTACCGCAAACTCGGGGCGATCCGCGCAGCGCATCCCGTATTTTGCGACGGCGTGTTCGATGAGTTGTTTTCGGATAACGGCTGTATCGTTTACGAGCGCCGCATCGGCAAAAACGCCGTCTATATTTACGTCAACAACTCGGCGGGCGTCTACAACATTCATTTTACGGGAACTTTCCACGAGCTGCTTCGCGGCGAGGTATTTACAGATAATCTTACCTGCAACGCCTTCTCCTACGGCATTTTTACGCGGAAAAACAAATAGTATGCGTGACATAGTATTGCTGTTTCCTTGTAATGTTATTTTGGTTGTTGGCGGAATATGGCACAAAATAAAGAAAAATTGCGCTGAATAGATGCGCGCCGGTTTGGCGTAGAATTTATTGGTAAAAATGTCCGTAAAACCGTGCGGAGATGAAAAAAGCCGATTTTTGGCATATTTTGCCCTATTTTTATATTAACTATTCGTAAAAGCTGTGTTTTGCGAATAGTTATCTTCATTCCCCATCGTCAAAAAATTTGCCGCACACAAAAGTTGGCGGCATTTTTTTATGCTTTTTTTCCATGCGCGCGATTGTGCGCGCTATCGCAAAACAGAAAAAATCCCCCCTATAACTATTCGTAAAATTTGACCTTTCCTTCTTTTTGTGATATAATGTTTTCATGACATCCAAGGCGGACGGCTCCGATTACTATCGCGAGCGAAATTTGAAAAATCTGGATAAGATCGATGCGCTCCTCGAAGAACTTCCCTATTTTTGCGAGGATTTTTTGCGTGGCGTCGAAACGCGCACGAGCACGCTCACCCGCCTCAACTATGTGTACGATCTGCGCATCTTCTTTGATTTTCTTGCCAAGAAGAAGTTGCGCGGCAAGGCGGTGCGCGAGATCACGCTGGAAGATCTCGAGGCGGTCACCGATACCGATCTCGAAATTTTTTTGAGCTATCTCTCCAACTATCGCTTTCACGAGCGCAGGCTCTCCTGCGACGAGCGTGCCAAAGCGCGTAAGCTCTCTACGGTGCGTTCGCTCTTTAAGTACTTTTTCAATAAGGGGCTCATCGAAACGAACAATGCCGCCAAAGTTTCCACGCCAAAGCTGCACGAGAAGGAGATCGTCCGCCTTGAGGGCGGCGAAGTCCCCTCTCTTTTGAAGACGGCGGAGTACGGGAACGGGCTCTCCCGCCACGCCATCGGCTATCACGAAAAGACGAAGGTGCGCGATACCGCCATCCTTACCCTCTTTTTGGGAACGGGCATCCGTATTTCCGAGCTTGTCGGCTTGAACGATGAGAGCATCGACTTTTCCAACAACTCCTTCGTCGTCACGCGCAAGGGCGGCAACAAGGCGATCCTCTATTTTTCGGAGGAGGTCGGCGATGCGCTTGCGGCTTATCTCGCGCAAAAGGAGGAAGACGGGCAAATTCCAGCCGACGAGCACGCCCTCTTTCTCTCCCTGCAATACCGCCGCATCACGGTGCGCGCGGTGGAAAATCTCGTTAAAAAATACGCGAAGATCGTCTCGCCGCTCAAAAAGATCACGCCGCACAAGCTGCGCTCCACCTATGGCACGGCGCTCTACCGCGAGACGGGCGACATCTATATCGTGGCGGACGTGCTCGGTCACCGCGACGTCAACACGACGCGGAAACATTATGCGGCGATCACGGAAGATCACCGCCGCTCGGTTGCGGAAGCCGTAAAGCTCCGCGGCGGCGACGAGGCAGACGAGGAGTAACGTGTGGAAAACGTCTACATTTTACAGCCTGTATTTGCAGAGGACGTGAGCGTTGTCCACGACGAGGCGGTCTCCCTCATCGAGAGCGCGGGCGCCGCGTATGCGGGTACGATGTACGTCAAGATCCGCGAGATCCATCCCGCGGCATTTATCGGCGAAGGGAAGATCGCGGAGCTTTGCGCGCGTTTGGATGGGCTCGATGTGACCGTCCTCTTCAACGGCGAGCTCTCCCCTTCTCAAACAGTCAATCTTTCCGAGGGGCTGGGCGGGAAAAAGGTCATCGACCGTACTGCGCTCATTCTCGATATTTTCGCCTTGCGCGCCGAGAGCAGCGAGGGAAAGCTGCAGGTTGAGCTCGCGCAGCTTCGCTATCTCTATCCTCGGCTCAAGGGCAAGGGCGGTGCGCTCTCCCGCTTGGGCGGTGGGATCGGCACGCGCGGCCCCGGGGAGACGCAGCTCGAGACGGACCGCCGCCATATCCGCTCCCGCATTCGCGCCTTGGAAGAACGGCTTGCGCGGACGGAACAGCGCCGCGAATTGCTCTCCAAGCGCCGCCAAAAGGAGGGCGTGCGCACCATCGCCCTTGTCGGCTACACGAATACGGGAAAATCCACCCTTCTGAATGCGCTCACGGGCTCGGACGTCCTCGTTCGGGATGCCCTCTTTGCGACGCTCGATCCCGCCTCCCGCAGCTTGGAGATCGAAGGAATGCAGTTTTTGCTCGTCGATACCGTCGGCTTTTTGCAGGATCTGCCCCATCACCTCATCGACGCCTTCCGCTCGACGTTGCAAAGCGCGCTCACATGCGATCTGGCGCTCGTGGTGTGCGATGCGAGCGGTGACTACGAGATGCAATACCGGACGACGATGGATAC
>CALVLO010000024.1 GCA_944338265.1 uncultured Clostridia bacterium | reverse complement strand
CGCCTCGATGCGCTCATCGATGGCTGCGGCATGAGCCGCGACCGCGTGATGGGGATGGATTATTTCTACAAAAATCCCAAGTCCATTCTCATCGGGAAATTCCGTACCGAAAGCGCGCCCGTGCTGCGCAAGAACGAGGAAGATTTTACGGTGTACGAGATCGTCTCGCTCGTCAAAGGGGCGCTCGGCGAGCGCGTGGCGCTGTATATGGACGAGCTCACCGCCCTCATGCAGGGCGTGTTCCCCGAACTCAAAGTAGGGGAGCGCTTCCAGTCGTTCCTCCGCGATTGCATCGCTTACGGCGAGGAGAAGGGGCTGTTCGTGCGCTCCGTCTCCGACCGCATTTCGCTCGCCTGAGAAAGCGCTGTCTGATTTATTCGATTAGATCATGATGCAGGAAGCCGCCCCGCGTATGCGCGGGGCGGCTTCCTGCATGCGGTAAAAGCAGGACGGCATTCTCCTCATCCGATTGCGCCGCGATTGCGGCGGGAGTAAATCACCTTCTCCCGAGGGGGGAGGCGATCCCCCTAAATCCCCCCTTAAAACAAGTGTTAAGGGGGGCAGGATGGAGGGAGCCCCCCTGAACGCCGAAGACTTTAAGGGGGGAAGCTGCCGACCGCGCTGCGGTCGGCGGCAGGGGGGATTGCTCCTTACCGCCGAAGACTTCCAAAGAAATGCCCAAAGGGCAGGGGAATGCACGGCAATGCGGCAACGGCGGCGGGCATTTGGGAAAGGCGATCTGTATAGCAAAATCGTTTGACAAAGCCGCCGCGCTATGATAGGATAAGCATGCGGGGCGTCTTCGCTCCGCAAACGAGGGTTTCATGAAAATCAAATTTAAACGCAGGATGAGCGTCTCCCGCTTTCTCGCGGTGGGGTTCTTCCTCGTCATCATGTTCGGCGCGTTCTTGCTCACGCTGCCCATCTCCTCCGCGAGCGGGGAGTGGACAAACTTTGTCGACGCGCTGTTCACTTCCACTTCCGCAACCTGCGTAACGGGGCTCACCCCCGTCGTCACGGGCGTGCATTGGAACCGCTTCGGGCAGATCGTCATCCTCTGCCTCATCCAGACGGGCGGCTTGGGCTTTACTACCTTTGTGACGCTGCTCTTTATGGCGATCAAGGGGGGCGGGCTCGGGCTGTATGCCCGCACTGCGATGGTGCAATCCGTGGGCGGCAGCGGCGTGACCGACGTCAAAAAGCTCGTCCGCCGCATCCTCATCGGAACATTCACCATCGAACTTGCAGGCGCGCTGCTTCTCATGATCCGTTTTATCCCCGATTTCGGGGCGATCGGTATCTATTACGGCATCTATCACGCCGTTTCCGCCTTCTGCAATGCGGGGTTCGACGTGATCGGGCTCGAAGGGCAGTCGCTCGTGGATTATGCGACGGATCCGCTCGTCTCCATCGTCATCTGCCTTCTCATCATCGTGGGCGGGCTCGGCTTCTTTGTGTGGGGGGATATTTACGATTGTAAGTTCAACCCCAAAAAGTTTCAGTTCTATACGCGCATCGCGCTCATCGGAACGGGCATCCTTTTGGTGGCGGGGACCTTCCTCTTCCTGCTCTTCGAGCGCAACAACGCGCAGTATGTGGGGTATAACTTCGGCGAACGGCTGCTCTGCTCCTTCTTCAACGCGACGACGGCGCGCACGGCGGGCTACTTTACCACCCCGCCCGAGACGCTCTCCAACAGCGGATGCCTGCTCATGATCATCCTCATGTTCATCGGCGCGTGTTCGGGCAGTACGGGCGGCGGCATCAAGGTGAGCACGTTCACCGTCATCATGGTGGGCATGGTCGCCGTCATGCGCGGCAAGAAGGATATTACCATCGGCAAGCGCCGCATCGATCACAGCCTCGTTGGGCAGGCGCTCGCCATCTTCGCGGCGTATCTCTCTCTTGTGATGACGGCAACGCTCATCATTAATACCATCGAGCCCGATGAGGTCGCCTCCTTTTCCGCCGTCATGTTCGAGGTCGTCTCGGCGCTCGGTACGGTGGGGCTCTCGATGGCGCTCACGCCGCTGCTCGGCGCCGCTTCCAAACTTATTTTGGTGCTGCTGATGTACCTCGGCAGGGTGGGCGTCATCACATTCGCGCTCGCGCTCAAACGCGCCAAAAAGAGCGAGGCAGCCGTCCGCCGTCCCGTAGACAGCGTCTTCCTCGGCTGAGGCTGCACCGCGGATTTCCGCAGAATACGATCAAGGTTTTAAGGAGTAAATTATGATTTCGGTATTGCTCATCGGTATGGGAAAATTCGGCAGGACGCTCGGGGAACAGCTCCTCGAGATGGGCGATGAGGTGATGATCGTCGATAAAAATGAAGACATCATCAACAAGCTCGCCCCGCGCTATACCAACGCGCTCATTGCCGACTGCATGAGTGCGGACAATCTCGAAACGATGGATATTCCCTCCTTCGATGCGTGCATTGTTGCCATCGGCGAGGATTTTCAGGCGTCTTTGGAGATCACGTCCAACTTAAAAGATTGCGGCGCAAAGCGCATCGTCTCGCGCGCGACGACGGAGATCCAGCGCAAATTCCTCCTGCGCGTGGGGGCGGACGAGGTCATCTATCCCGATATGGATATCGCCGAAAAGCTCGCCGTGCGCCTCAATTCGGATAACGTCATCAATTTCGTTGATCTCGATGCGGAGTACGCGATCTTTGAGATCGAGCTCCCCAAAAAATGGCTGAAAAAGTCGCTTATCGAGGTCAATCCCCGCGGCAATTACGGGATGAACATCCTCACCATTAAAAACAACGGCGAGATCGTGTATACCATCAGCGGGGATTATGTCTTCCGCGAGGGCGATCAGCTGCTCGTGTTCGGCAATACGGAACGCATCCTTGCCTTTACCAATAAGCAAAAGTAGATCTTTCTTCTAAGCGCTGCGGTTCTTCCCGCGGCGCTTATTTTGTTCTTCAAAAGAGATGCAGCGACGGGAAATTTCCCGCCGCTGCACTGCAAAATAGGAGGTAAAAAGAGAGTATGTTCAAAAATCAAGCGCTCTGGATGCCTGTCCGTGTAAAGAAGCGCCTCTGCGCCTCCGCCTTACAGGGGAACAGGCAAGGGTAAGCGCTCCGTATGCGCTTACGCCTTATTTGCCGAACCCAAGACGTTCACGATCTTGTGTTTGACGATCTCCTTCATGTTCGCGCGCGCGTCGCCGAGGTATTGGCGAGGGTCGAAGTGAGAGGGATTTTCCGCCATGTGCTTTCTGAGCGCCGCGGTGAAGGCAACGCGCAGGTCGGAGTCGATATTGATCTTGCAGACGGCGAGCTTGGCAGCCTTGCGCAGTTCGCTCTCGGGAATGCCGATGGCGTTGGGCATGGAACCGCCGAACTTGTTGACGATGGCGACTTGGTCCTGCGGCACCGAGGATGCGCCGTGCAGCACGATGGGGAAGCCGGGGAGCCGCTTGCCCACTTCTTCCAGAATATCGATGCGCAGCTTGGGATCCTGGCCGGGCTTGAACTTATAGGCGCCGTGCGAGGTGCCGATGGCGATGGCGAGCGAGTCGATGCCCGTGCGGGAGGTGAATTCCTCCACTTCGTCGGGCGAGGTGAACATGGCGTCGTGATCGGCGACCTGCACGTCGTCCTCAATGCCCGCGAGCTTGCCGAGCTCGGCTTCCACAACGACGCCGTGCGCGTGCGCATATTCCACGACCTTCTTGGTGATGGCAATGTTTTCTTCCCAGGGCTTGGAAGAAGCATCGATCATAACGGAAGTGAAGCCGCCGTCGATGGAAGCTTTGCAGATCTCGAAGTCTGCGCCGTGATCGAGGTGCATGGCGATGGGGATATCCGTCGTCTCGACCGCTGCCTGCACGAGGTGGCGCAGGTATACGGGGTTGGCGTACTTTCTCGCACCCGCCGAGACTTGCAAGATGACGGGGGAGCGGCACTCGTTCGCCGCCTCCACGATCGCTTGGATCATCTCCATATTGTTGACGTTGAACGCGCCGACGGCATAGCCGCCCGCATACGCCTTTTTGAACATTTCGGTTGTGGTAACCAAGGGCATTGAAACTTTCCTCCGAATGGATTTTTTCCAATTATAAAACTTTTTCGCGCAAAATGCAATAGGTTTTGGCAAAATTTCGCGGGGGAATTTGCACACAAATATTTTACGGGCAGGGAAGTGGGGCAAAATCGTTGACAGCGGCAAAAAAGTGTAGTACAATAATACGCGGAAAAAGGCGCTTCGCGCGCCCAAATTTATTGTGTTTTGGAGGAAGAAACCAATGGCAAACGTAAAAGTTGCGATCAACGGATTTGGCCGCATCGGCCGCCTCGCATTCCGTCAGATGTTCAACGCACCCGGCTATGAGATCGTCGCGATCAACGATCTTACCAGCCCCAAGATGCTTGCGCACCTTTTGAAGTACGATTCCGCACAGGGCAGATACGCGCTTGCGGATACCGTCAGCGCGGACGACGAAGCGGGCACCATCACCGTTGCAGGCAAGACGATCAAGATCTATAAGGAAAAGGACGCCGTCAACCTTCCTTGGAAGGCACTCGACGTAGACGTCGTGTTGGAGTGCACGGGCTTCTATACCTCCAAGGCGAAGTCGCAGGCGCACATCGATGCAGGCGCAAAGAAGGTCGTCATCTCCGCTCCCGCGGGCAACGACCTGCCCACCGTCGTCTTCTCCGTCAATGAGAAGACGCTCAAGGCTTCGGATACCATCATCTCCGCAGCTTCCTGCACGACCAACTGCCTTGCGCCCATGGCGGATACCCTCAACAAGTTCGCCAAGATCAAGAAGGGCTATATGACGACCATCCACGCCTACACGGGCGACCAGATGGTGCTCGACGGGCCTCACCGCAAGGGCGATCTGCGCCGTGCGCGTGCGGCGGCGGTCAACGTCGTTCCCAATTCCACGGGCGCGGCGAAGGCGATCGGTCTCGTCATCCCCGAGCTCAACGGCGTGCTTGATGGCTGCGCACAGCGCGTGCCCGTTCCCACCGGTTCGCTCACCCAGCTCGTCGCCATCTGCGAGGGCGAGGTCAAGGCGGAGGACGTGAACAAGGCAATGAAGGATGCCGCTTCCGCTTCCTTCGGCTACACCGAGGAAGAGCTCGTCTCCTCCGATATCATCGGCATCACCTACGGCTCGCTCTTCGATGCAACGCAGACCAAGTGCATGCCCGTCGGCGACGGCACCACGCTCGTCAAGGTCGTCTCGTGGTACGACAACGAGAACTCCTACACCAGCCAGATGGTGCGCACGATCAAGTACTTCGCCGAACTCAAGTAAGCAGATTCTTCATTCGTACTCCTACTGTGCGGAGCCCGCTGCAAAAATGTTGCAGCGGGCTCTTTCTATGCGCGTTGCTGCTAAGACGCGGGCGGCAACGCGGCGGTAGTTGAAAATCCCCCCTTAATCCCCCCTTAAAACTCCTTCGGAGTATTAAGGGGGCGGGGGACATCCTGAAGTCCCTATTACACTTGTTTCAAGGGAGGAACTGCTCATAACGCCGCAACATGCTCCCCGTAACACTTGTTTTAAGGAGGATGCCCCGAAGGACAGGGGGTCTGCCCTTAGCGCCGCAACATGCCCCTCCTTAACGCGGCAACGCCGCTTTAAGGGGGGAAGCCGCCGAGCGCAATGCGCTCGGCGGCAGGGGGGGGACAATGCAGTCCGCCGCATCCGCGGCGGCATCTTTTAAGAGGTATGCAGGTTGTCTTCAAAGCCGAGACTGATGAGAATGGCGCGGTTGACGCGGCGCATCGTCGCGGGCGGGAGGGCGCCGATGCGGCTCAAAAGCCGCTTTTTATCGATGGTGCGGATCTGTTCAAGTAAGATCACGCTGTTTTTGGCAAGTCCGAAGGCGGAGGGCAGCTCAATGTGCGTGGGCAGCCGCGCCTTGGTGAGTTTGCTCGTCACTGCCGCCGCAATGATGGTAGGGGAATATTTGTTCCCCGTATCGTTTTGTACGACGAGGACGGGGCGCACGCCGCCCTGCTCGCTCCCCACCACGGGGGAGAGGTCGGCATAATAGAGTTCTCCGCGTTTTACGATCATAACTTCCTCTTGGGTGCAAGGCTCTTCGTTATATTGTATGTAGTCCGAATGCCCGTTGGTGCACCGCGCATAGGATTGTCCGTTTTGGCGGAAAATATACGCTCGCCGCATTGACAGCCGCGCCCGCGCGGCGTATAATGGGGGGTATGAAAGATATGGAAAGACGGAGCAGCGCGGGGCAGCGCGTGAGCGCCGTCGGCATCGTCTGCAATGTTTGTCTGGCGGCGGCGAAGATCGCCGCGGGGCTGATTTCCGGGCTCGTCTCGGTGACGGCGGACGGATTCAACAATTTAAGCGATTGCGGCTCGGGCGCGGTCTCGCTCGTCTCTTTCCGCGTGGCGGCAAAACCTGCCGACCGCGAGCATCCCTACGGGCACAGGCGGGCGGAGTACGTCGCCGCCATGATCATCGCCTTTTTGGTGTTGGCGCTTGGGGTGGAGCTCGTGCGCGAGTCCTTCGAGACGGTGCTCGCGGGCAGGCAGAGTGCGCAGGCGTGGTGGCTGTACCTCATCTTGGGCGTTTCCGTGCTCGTGAAGGCGGGCATGCTGCTGTTTTACCGTGCGAGCGCCAAGCGGCTGGGTTCGGAGACGCTCAAAGCAGCGGCGACGGACAGCGCCTGCGACTGCCTTGCCACGCTCGCCGTCATCCTCGGCATGGTGCTTTCTGCCTGTACGCCGTGGAAGGCGGATGGCTACTTCGGCATCGCGGTGGCGCTCTTCATTCTCTGGCAGGGCGTGTGCGTGCTCAAAGAGGCGGGTTCCAAGCTCTTGGGGCAGGCGCCGGACGAGGCGCTTGCGGCGCGCGTGCGCGAAATTTTGCTCGCGGGGGAGGGCATCCTCGGCGTGCACGATCTCAGGATCTACGGCTACGGGCAGGGCGTCACGTTTGCCACGGCGCATGCAGAGATGGATGCCCGCCTGCCCGCGCTCTCTTCGCACGAGGTCTTGGACGGTTTGGAGCGCAAAGTGCTTGCGGAGACGGGCGTCGCCCTGACGCTGCATCTCGATCCCGTCGTCCTCGGCGATGAGGAGGCAGCCGAGCTCGAAGCGCGCATCCGCGCCGCGGTAGAGGGGCTTGCGGAGGGCATGAATATCCACGATTTCCGCCTTGTGCGCGGAGCAAAGACGAAGGTCGTGTTCGAGGTGGGCATCCCCTTCGATTGTCCCGCCGCGGATGCGGATCTGAAGAACGATGTTGAGCGCGCCGTTCGCATTTTGGGCGATTACGAGCCCGTTATTACGGTGGAACGGGAGTGAGATTTGGAAATGATCTGTATCGGATGCGCGGCGGACGGCTTGTCCGCCGCTTTTGTTTGGCGCTTGCGGCAAAGATTTTTCCTGAGGCGCGATTTTCTTTGATCCCCCCTGCGTCGCTGTGCGCCGCTTTCCCCCCTTAATGCTCCTGCGGAGCGTTAAGGGGGGCTTCTTTCTTGCGGTTTCCGCGCGCCGCGTGAAGGGGGGCGGGAAAACGCTCTCGGTTTTGCGGATGCGCTCCGTAGCGCTTGCGTAGTGCCCCCCTTAACGCCGAAGTGGTGCTCCCCATAACGCAAGTGGCGCCCCCCTTAACGCCGAAGTGGTGCTCCCCATAACGCAAGTGGCGCCCCCCATAACGCAAGCGGTGCCCCCCTTAACGCCGAAGACTTTAAGGGGGGATGTCCCGTAGGGACAGGGGGGATTGGAAAATACAGGCGGAAGGGAAAATACAGAGGCGATGGGAAAATCCGACGGCTGCGCGCGGGCGGCGGCGAAATTTGCGCGAGGGCATGTATCTGTTTGTCTTTTTTCAAAAAATATGGTATAATCAAATGTGGAATGTTATCCGCTCGGAGATAAGGGACGATGTTAAAGATCATTGTAGATGCGATGGGGGGCGACAATGCGCCCCGCGAGATCGTAAAGGGCGCGCTCGATGCAGTCAAGGAGCGTCCCGATTTTAAGCTCATTCTCACGGGAGACGAGGCACTCGTCGCCCGCGAATTGGAAAAATACACCTATGACGCGGCGCGCGTCGAGGTCGTTGCGTGCCGTGAAGTCATCACCAACGACGATGTGCCCACCCAAGCCGTGCGCGCCAAGCGCGACAGCTCGCTCGTCGTGGGGCTCAATCTCCTCAAAAACGATGCGGAGGCGGGCGGGTTCGTCTCGGCGGGTTCAACGGGCGCAGTGCTTACGGGCGGCATTATGTTCGTCGGGCGGATCAAAGGGGTCATGCGCCCCGCGCTCTGCCCCGCCATCCCCAACGCCCGCGGCAGCATGACGCTGCTCTGCGACTGCGGCGCCAATGCCGAGTGCAAGCCCGCCTATCTCGCCCAATTCGGCGTGATGGCGTCCGCTTACGCAAAGGCGGCATTCGGGATGAAGGAGCCCCGCGTCGGGCTTCTGACCAACGGCACGGAAGAGCACAAGGGCGATCCGCTGCATCAGGAGGCGCATCAGCTTTTGAAGGCGACGGAGGGCGTCTGCTTCGCGGGCAACGTGGAGGGGCGCGATATCATGTACGGCGATGTGGATGTCGTCGTTTCGGACGGCTTCTCGGGCAACATTGCGCTCAAATCCATCGAGGGCTGCGGCAAGACGGTCGCCGCAATGCTCAAAAGGGAGTTCTCCCGTTCGCTCGGGAGCAAGATCGGCTATCTCTTTGCCAAAAAACCCGTCAAGGGGCTCAGCCGCGCGCTCGATTATTCCCGCTTCGGCGGCTCCGTATTTTTGGGGCTGAAAAAGATCGTCATCAAGTCGCACGGCTCTTCCAAGGCGTTCTCCATCAAGCAATCCGTCTTCCAGGCGCTCGATGCCTGCCGCGGCGGGCTCATCCCCGCGCTGGAAGAGATGCTCGGCAAGGAAGCGGCGGAGTGATGCGCACGGCATGGACGGAGGAGGAACTTGCCGCGGCGGAGGGCGCCATCGGGCATACCTTTTCCGACCGCGCGCTGCTCAAAATGAGCTTTACCCATTCCTCCCTCGCCGTCTCGGGGCAGCAGAGCAACGAGCGCTTGGAGTTTTTGGGCGATGCGGTGCTGGAGATCCTCGTCACCGAGCGGCTGTATCACGATGTAGACGCGCCCGAGGGCACGCTCACCGAGCTGAGGAAGCGCTATGTCTCCAAGGCTGCGCTCGAGTGTGCGGAACGCCGCGTCGGGCTCATGCGCTTTCTCCGCTATGCGGGCGGGGAGGATGTGCTCCGCGGGAAGACGGCTTCCAACCTCTTCGAGGCGGTGCTCGGCGCGATCTATCTCGATGGCGGGATGGAGGCGGCAAAGGCGTTTCTCGCGCGCACGCTCGAGGAGACGGACGCCGTCAACTATAAATCTGTATTGCAGGAGTATACGCAGCCGTTGGAACATACGACGCCCGTCTACGAGACGGCGGCGGAGGGCGGCGGTTATAAAAGCACTGTGCGTGCGCTCGGCAGAGAGGCTTCTGCCGCGGGCGCGAGCAAAAAAGCGGCGGAGAGCGCCGCAGCAAAAATACTGTACGGGATCTTAACGCAAACATGAACTTCAAAGAAATGCAACTTGTGGGGTTTAAGTCCTTCGCGGACAAGACCTCCATTAAATTCGACGACGGCGTTACCGTCATTGTCGGACCCAACGGCTGCGGCAAGAGCAACGTTGCCGACGCGGTGCGCTGGGTGCTCGGCGAGCAGTCCGCCAAGACCCTGCGCGGCTCTTCCATGCAGGACGTCATTTTCGGCGGCACGGAGGCGCGCCGTCCGCTCTCCTATTGCGAAGTGACGCTCGTCTTCGACAATGCAAACCGCATGTTCGATATCGAGTACGACGAAGTCGCCATGACCCGCCGCCTGTACCGCTCGGGCGAGAGCGAATATCTTTTGAACGGGCAGAACTGCCGCCTCAAAGATATCGTCGCGCTTTTGCACGGCGTGGGCATCGGCAAAGAGGGCTATTCCATCATCGGGCAGGGCAAGGTCGAGCAGATCATGAACGCCAAGCCCGAGGATCGCCGCGCCATCTTCGAAGAGGCGACGGGCGTGATGAAGTTCAAGGTGCAGAAGGGCGAGATCGAGCGCAAGCTCGAAAACGCCAAGGATAATCTCACCGTCTTCGTGCAGCGCATGGACGAGGCGGAAAACCAGCTCCGCCCCCTCGAAAAGCAGGCGGAGACGGCGAAAAAATACCGCGCCTATTCGGAAGAACTCAAACACGAGGAAGTCAACGCCTACCTCGTGCGCTTTGATAATTTCGCCTTTGAAACGGGCAAGCAGCGCGAGAAGATCGAAGAGGCTTCCCGCCGCCTCAACGAGGTGGAAGAGCGGCTCGCCGCCATCGATGCGGAGGAGGCGGAGGGCAGGGAGGCCGTCTCCAAGGCGGACGATACGCTGCGCGCCCTCAACGAAAAGCTCCGCCTCTTCGAAGTGGGCATGGAGCACAAGACGGGCGAGGCGAAGGTCATCGGCGAGCGCATCGCCTCCTATCAGCGGCAGCTCCGCACGGCGGCGGACGATGTGGAATATTCCCTTCGCCGCACGCAGGAGATCGACGCGGCAGCCGCTGCGGGAAAGAAGCAGGCACAGCAGGACGCCGCGCGGGCAAAGGAGATCGGCGAGGCGTGCGCCGCGCTCGAAAAGAGCTTGCGGGAGGCGGATGCCAAGGTCATCGCCTTCGAGCGCATCTCCGATGAAAAGCGCGCGAGCGAGCTGAGCTCCGTCGAAAACCTTGCAGACGTGCGCGCGAACGTGGGGAGCCTCTCGGCAAAGCACGATGCCGTCAGCGAACGCATTGGCGAGGTGCGGGATGCCATCTCCAAGGCGGAGGCGCGGGCGGCGGAATACGAGCGCCAGCTCGCCGATTGCCGCAAGGATAAGGCTGCCTGCGTCGCCTTCCTCGATGGAAAGCCCGCGCGTGAAGAGGCGCTCACGGGGGATATCGCCGAGCTCAGGCGTTCCCGCCAAAAACTCACAGAGGACATGGTGGATTGCAATACCTCCATTGCAAACCTTACCAACAACCTCGAGATGTACGTCAACCTCAAAAACAGGTTCGATGGCTACCGCGATTCGGTGCGCCGTTTGCAGCTCACCGCGCAAAAGGATCCCGAGATCGGCAAACGCATCCGCGGCGCCATTGCCGATATCGTTCAAACGGATAAGCAGTACGAAGTCGCCATCGAGACGGCGATCGGCGGCGCGATGCAAAATCTCGTCACCGCCACGCAGGACGATGCGCGCTATCTCATCGAATATCTCAAGCGCACGGGCGGCGGCATCGTCACTTTCCTGCCCGTGGATGCGATGCGTCCCCGCGGCAACGGGCGCGATGTGCAGGCGGCGCTCCGCGAAGAGGGCGCCTTGGGGCTTGCGGATGAGCTCGTAAAGTACGATCCGTACTATTCCAACATCGTCAAATACCTGCTCGACAATACGCTCATCTGCGATACCATCGGCAACGCCACGCGCATCGCAAAGAAGTTCCCGCGCGCCTTCAAGCTTGTGACCTTGGATGGCGATACCATCGCCTCTTCGGGCGCGATGACGGGCGGCTCCCGCCGCCGCGAGAGCGGAAATCTTTTGGCAGGCGAGCGGCATATCAAGGAGTGTGAAGAGGGGATCGCCCGCAAAAAGGCGACGCTCGAAAAGCTCAAGGGCGCGCTCGAGGAGTGCGAGAAGGCGCTTGCGGAGGCAGAGGCTGCCTACGAGAAGTTCCGCATCCGCGTGCAGGAGGAGACGGCTGCCTTCGCCGCGCTCTCGCAGCGGGAGACGACGCTCGAAGGGCTCGCCGCCGATGCGGCGGCGGACAGGGCGGAATACGATGCCCTGTTGGAGCGCCTCACGCGCACGGCAGACGATCTCAGCCGCGAAGTGCTCTCCTCGGAGGAGAACGAGGAGCTCTTGAATAAGATCCGCTCGGAGGCGGCGGCGGAGTCTTCCGCCCGTGCCGCCGAGGGTGAAAAATTGCGCGCCGAACGGGACGAGCTCTCCAAAAAACTCGGGGCGCTGCGCGTGGAAGAGGCATCGCTCGCCTCGGCGCGGCAGGCGCTTGAAGAGCGCACGGAGCGGCTCGCGGAGGAGCGCGCCGCCCTCCTCAAAAAGGTGGACGATACCCGCGCCGCCATGAACGAGACGCAGACGCGCATCGAACAGCTCAAGCGCGACGAGGAGAAAGCTGCCCTCACCGCCGAAGAACAGAAGACGGTGGCGGCGCTGCGCGAGCGGCTCGCTCACGTCGAGGAAGAAAAGCGCGCCGTTACGGGCAAGCAGACGGAACTCTCGGAGGAAAAGCGCTCCCTGCTCACCAAGCAGATGACGCTCGGCGAAGTCAAGCACGCCTGCGAGCTGGAGATCTCCCGCGCGGAGGTCAGCCTCGAGAACATGAAACAGCGCATCGACGAGGCATACGGGCTCACTTACGAGAGCGCGCAGGAACTTCGCGACGAGAACTACGATATCACGCAGGCTTCTACGCGCATCAACGGCTTAAAGCACCGCATCGCCGCGCTCGGCGCCATCAACCAGAACGCGGAGGAGGATTACGATAATCTCCTCGCCCGCTACAACGAGATGCTCACGCAGCGGGAAGACCTCGATAAGGGCATCGCCGATCTTACGGGCGTGCTCGATGAACTCAAGGCGGAAATGCAGAAGAAGTTCGATGACGGCTTCAACGAGATCAACGAAAACTTTACCAAGATCTTCCGCGAGCTGTTCGGCGGCGGCAAGGCGGAAATGCAGCTCGACTATACCGATTGCGACGATCCGCTCAACGCGGGCATCGAGATCGTCGCCTGCCCGCCCGGCAAAAAACTCACCAAAATTTCCCTTCTTTCGGGCGGCGAACGCGCCTTTACGGCAATCGCCATCCTGTTCGCCATCTTGAAGTCCCGCCCCATGCCCTTCTGTATCCTCGATGAGATCGAGGCGGCGCTCGACGAGGCGAATGTCGACCGCTTCGCAAAATATCTGAAGAAGTTCTCCAAGGATACGCAGTTCATCGTCATCACGCACAGAAAGCCCACCATGAACCAGGCAGACGTGCTCTTCGGCGTGACGATGGAAGAAAAGGGCGTCAGTAAGATCGTCTCCGTCAAGCTCTCCGAGGTCGAGGCGCGGCTTGGGGGAGATACGGTAATGGCGTAAAAGGGTTCACAGATTTCTTTTCGAACTGACGAAAAGAAATCTCGTGATTTTGAGAAAAACCCAACAGTCGCCGTTGGCTTTGTGTTCGGTTTTTCTCGATAGCGCGCAGTTAGCAACAGTATAGCGCGCGCTATCTCACTTTTCCGCGTAAGCGCAGGTATGCGCAAATGTGGGGCGCGGGCGCAAAATGCGATTTTGCTTGCGCGAGTGATTATAACTTGCC
>CALVLO010000023.1 GCA_944338265.1 uncultured Clostridia bacterium | reverse complement strand
TGCCGCCACCGTCTGCAAATACTCCTCCGCAACAAATTCCATAAATTTATTGCCCTCGAGGAGCTTTCTCAACCGTTCATAGAGCGCAAGCTGCTTCTCCTGTGCGGCGCGCTCCTTTTCGAGCACGCGCCGTTCCCTGAACCCCGCTTCGGCGCGGGAGAGTGCCTCCCGTCCGACGGCGAGCGCCTGCGCGCACGTTTTGGCTTCCCCCTCCGCCGCAAGCAGCTTTTGCGAGAGCGCCCTGTACGCCTCGTCCGTGGCGGAAGAGAGATCTTCCGCGCTCAGCTCGCGCAGACGGGAACGGACGGACGCCCAATCATCGCGGAATTTTTCCACGCGCGCCCGCGCGAGGGCGGGATCCCCGTACTTTGCCGAGAGTGCCGCAGCCTCCTCCGCGCTTGCGAACGCGCCCACGGCGAGCGCCTCCGAAAGCCGCCTGTTTGCGCTCTCCAAAGCTTCCTGTGCGGCAGCGCTCTCCGATGCCGCCCGCACCTCTGCCGTGCGCGCCTCCGTAAGGGCGCTGCGCGCCGCCTCCGCACGTTCTGCATGGCGGCTGCGCTCTGCTCGCAGCGCGGCAAGCCGCGCTTCCATGGCGGCAACGGGCTCCTCTTCGGGCGTTTCCGCCCCGCCGAGGCGGGCGATGCGCGCCTTCGTCTCCCCGATCTCGGCGCTCAGGCGGCGGAGATTTTCGAGGTGCAGATCGTAGCGCCCCTTCGCCTTCTCCAATCCGAGCAGCGCCTGCTCGATCTTGGCGCGCTCTTTTTGCCGCGCCTCGAACTGCGCGCGGAGCGCATCGGGATCAGGCCGCTCGCCCGAGGCGAGCGCACTGTATTTTTGGATGAGCGGACGGCTGTCCGCCTCGATTTGGGCATGTTTTTGCGTGAGCGCGGTAAGCTCTGCGGCAAACTGCGCGTACTCCCCCTGAAAGAGCGACTTGGCGTGCCGCTCGAGATAGCCCGCGAAGTCCTCCGTCCCGAGCGCTGCCGCCGCCCGTTCGAGCTTGGCGCGCTCCTCATCATAGGAAAAATCACGGAAGACGCCCTTTTCCTCGGCAAACGCGCGTTCCGCGGCGGCAAGCTGCGCCTTTGCCCGCGCGAGCTCCTCCGCCGTCACCCGCCGCGCCTTGGCTGCTGCGATGCGCTCGGCGAGCACGCGCTCCGCCTCTTCGGCTTTTTTCCCGTCCCACGCGGAAAGCGAGCGCTCCGCCTCCTCCGCGCGCTTTACGGCTTCGCGCGCCGTTTGCAGGGATTTTGCCCGTTCGGCGGCGCGAAGGCGGCATGTCTTCGCTTCCTGCGCCGTTTTCACCGCGGCGGCGGCTTTATCGAGGCGGTCCAACTCGCCGCTCAGCACCTTCATCTCCTCGCGCCGCGCTTCCAGCTTTGCCATCTCTGCGCTCGCGCGGTCGCGCTCGGCACGGCGGCGCACCTTCTCGGCAAGCGCTTCCGCCTCCTTGCGCAGGCACGAAAGTTCCGCCTGCATGGCAGCCTCCCGCGCGGCGCCCTCCTCCGCCTCTTTGGCGAGCGCGGCAACGCGCTCTTTCGTCATCTCTGCGTACTGTTCGAGGCGGGCATCCGTCACTTCGAGCGCCTGCCTTGCCTCGGCGAGCTTTCCGCCTGCCCGTTTGACGAGCCCCTCGCCGTAGCTTTCCAGATCGAACAGCCGCGAGACGAGTTTGAGCCTATCGCCGCGCGCAGATTTGACGAACTGCGCGAACTCCCCCTGCGGAAGAGCGATGCACTTTTCAAAATCCTTCTGCTCGAGCCCGACGATGCGCTCCAACAGCGCGTTGCTCTCGCGCACGCCGTCCGCGAGCGCCGTCAGCCGCCCCTCTTCCCGCTCGAACACCTTGGCAGACTGCGCGGCGTTCTTGCGTTTGAGTTCGCGCTCGGCGCGGAAACGCCTGCGCTTGCCTTCAAAAAAGATCTCAAATTCAAAGGCGACGTCCGCCCGGTCTGCATTGTAGTTGATGATATCGGCGATGCTGCCCGAACGGGAGCGCGCCACGTTGCCGTAGAGCGCAAACCCGATGCAATCCAAAATGGTGCTCTTGCCCGAGCCCGTATCGCCGAAGATGCCGAAGATGCCGTACTCCAAAAGTTTTTCGAAGTCGATCTCGGCGCGCTCCGAAAAGGAATTGATGCCGCAAAAGGAGAGATAGACGGGTTTCATGCGCCCTCCCCCAACAGCTGCAAGAACGCCTCTTTGAGTTCCGCAGAGGGCGCTTCGCCGTATACAGATTTGTAGTATTCCGTGAACAGTTCCTCCGAAGAGAGCGCGCTGCGCACGACGGCGGGCGCGGCGGCGGAAGCTTGCGTGCGCACGATGAGGGAGACGAGCCCCTCGTTCGCATCGCGCAAGGAGAGCGTCTCCTGCGCGGTGAGCGGCGCCGTAAGGTGCAGCGTAAGTTCCACAAACGCGCCCTCGTACCGCCCGAGCAGCCCGAGCGCCTGTTCCACGCCTGCCGCCTCGAGGCGGACGAGCTTTTTGCCCGCCGTGAGCGGGACTTCCTTTTCGAGGACGATGTTCTCCCCCTCCGTCTTTAAGATCGCAACGCTTTTGGGGATCTCTGCCTCGTCGAAGGAATATTGCAAAAGCGAACCGCTGTAATACACGTTATCGCGCAGGCGTTGGCGCTTATGCAGGTGCCCGAGCGCCGTAAACGCCCCCTGCGGGAAGACGGAGAGCGGCACGATGCGCGCCCCGCCGAGCTCGATATCCCGCTCGCTCTCGCTCACCTTTCCGCCCGCGGCGAAGAGATGGGTCAAAAGCACATAGGGCGTGCCCGCTTCCCGCGCCTCTTCCCCGCGCGCGATCCACCGCGCGACCTTTTGCGCGTACAGCTCTTCCGTCTTCTCCTCTTTGAGGCGCGCCTCGTTGGGGTAGGGCAGCGCGTTCACATACACCCGCTCCCCCCGCTCGTTTTCCAAAAGGATATGATGCTCGCCCACCGAAAGCGCATGCACGCCGCGCATGGCGCTCCCCGCGTGCGGATGCCGTCCGCCGCCGAAGAGGTAGATGCCCTCCTCCGCAGAGAGCGGCGCGGAGGCAGCGAGACGGATGCCGTCATCGTGATTGCCGCTGACGATCACCACGGCGCGGCGCTCCCCCGCGAGCTGTTTGACGGCGCGGAAAAACACCTCCTCGGCATCGGCGGAAGGCAGAAAGGTATCGAAGACGTCCCCCGCGACGAGGACGACGTCCACCCTCTCCTCCTCGCAGATGCGGACGAGCTCCAAAAGCGCTTCTTCCTGTTCGGGAAGGCGCTCTCTGTCCATCAGCCGTTTGCCGATGTGCCAATCGGAAGTGTGCAAAAGCCTCATGAGAAGAAATGCCTCGGACGGCGTACCGCAAATAAATTGCAATTTGCCGCCAAGTATGGTATACTCAATAACGATATTATATAACGAAGCTGAAAAAAAAGCAAGCGTTCGGGGCTGCCCGCGCGCCGTGGAGAGAAAAAATGTCGTTTGCCGCGTTCTCGAAAGATTTTACCGCCAATATGTTCACGAGCGTGGAAAATCAGTTCATCACAAAATATCTGCCGCAGGCAGACGGGGATGCCGTCCGCGTCTATCTGTACGGGCTGTATCTGTGCCAATGCGCGGGAGACTTCGATGCGGAGACGGCGGCAAAGCTGCTGCGCCTTTCCCCCGCGCGCCTTTTGGAGATCTTTGAATTTTGGGAGGAGTGCGACCTCGTGCGCATCCTCTCCCGTGCGCCGCTCATGATCGAATACCTCCCCGTGAGCACGGCGGCGGGAAAGCCCAAGAGCGTCCGTCCCGAAAAGTACGCCGCGTTCAACCGCGAGCTCTACAAACTGCTGCAGCGCGCGCAAAAGGACTTCAAACCCTACGAAATGCAGCGCATCCTCGAATTTTTGGAGCGCGAGCCCATGGAGCAGCAGGCGTTTTTGCTCGTTGCGGAGTACTGCGTGAAAAAGGACGGCGAAAAGCTCTCGGCGGCGCACATCCTCAATAAGGCGCAAAAGCTGTGCCGCGAGCACAAATACACCTACGACCAGGTGGAGGCGGACCTCGCCGACTTCAACGCCCGTGAAAAGGAGCTTACCAAGCTCTTCGGCTTGCTCGGCATTTACAGAAAGCCGCAGGAGAGCGACTATGCGCTCCTCGAACAGTGGGCTGCCCGCGGCATGGAGACGGGCGCCGTTGTCGCCTGCGCGGAGTTTATGAAAAAGGGCTCGCTCGCCTCGCTCGGCACCCTCGTGGATGAACTCGCGGAAAAATCCGTGTTTACCGAGCGCGATGCGCGCGCATACATCAAGCAGCGCGAGGCGCTCACCTCCGCCGTCTACAAAGTTGCCCGCAAGCTCGGCGTCAAGGTGCAAAATCCCCGCCCCTTTGCCGAGGAATACGCCGAAAAATGGCTGGAACGCGGTTACAGCGAAGAAAGCTTGCAGTGCATTGCGGGGCTCGGGATGAAGCTTTCGTTCGGTTTTCCGGAGACGGACGCCCTCATCGATCAGTTATACAGTGCGGGCATCGTGGACGACGCGCGCGTGAAAGCGTACTGCGCCAAGCGGGAGAGCGAGCTCAAATACCTGCAAAAATTGCAGCCGCTGTGCGGCGTCATCAAAAAGACGCTCACCGCGCTCGACGCCGTTGCCGCATGGAAGCAATGGGGGCTTTCGGACGCCCTCATTGCAGAGGCAGCCAAGCGCAGTGCGGGCGCGGCATCCCCCTTGCCCTACATGAACAAGCTGCTCTCCGCGTGGAAGCAGGAAGGCATCTCCGAACCCGGCGCGCTCCCCGAGCGGACGGAGCACGCGCAAACAGCCCCCCGCGACTTCCGCACCAAGGCGGATATCAACGCCGATGCCCGCAGCGCGCGCGAACGCTGGTATGCGCTGCGCCGCAATGCCGCCCTTGAACGGGCGGAGCGCATCAAGGAGCGCGCCGCCCGCGACGCGCAATTCTCGGAGGCGGACAAGGCGCTCAAAAAGGCGGAGATCGATCTTGCAAAGGCAGAGGTGTTCTCCCCCGAGGAGCTCCCCGCCATCCGCGCGCGCATCCAAGATGCACGCGCCGCCCGCAGCGAAGCATTGGCGCGCCTCGGGCTTGCCGAAGCGGACTTTCTGCCCAAATTCTCCTGTACGAAGTGCTCGGATACGGGCTTCCTGCCCGACGGAAAAATGTGCGATTGCTATCACGAATAACGCATGCAAAAACAGCTCTGCAAACGCCGCAGAGCTGTTTTTATATGCTTTTTTGCCTTAAAATATAGTAATATGCCAGACATACTACTATGCAGTTTGCATAAAATGCCCGTTTATTCGTATTCGCCGTAGTCGCGGCGGTCCATCGGAGGGTGCGGCGGAGGCGGCGGGGAGGACGGCTCGCCCCTTCCCCATTTGCCGCGCTTTTCGGGTTTGGGCGCGGAACGCACCTCGACGAGCACGACGTCAACGCCGATCTTTTTGACGCACCTGAGCTCGATAAAGAGCTCTGCGCGCCCCCAACGCAGCCCCCTTCCCCCGGGGGCAACGATGCCCTGCACGCGCCCTTCGGGGAAGGTGAACACCACATCGCACACCTTACCGAGGCGCTTGCCATCGGTGAGGTTGACGACCTCCTTGCTATGCAATTCCGAAAAACTCGTCTCCACATTGTAGTGTATGCGGATGGGCGCGGAAAATGTCCGCCCGCGGCATTTCCCCCATCAAAAAAGCCGACCGAACGGCCGGCACTTTTTTATTCTTCTGTCTCTTCTGCGGGCGCCTGCGGCGCTTCCTTGGGCAGCTTGGAAAAATCCAGCACCCACTTTCCGTCCTTTTTGACGAGCTTATCGTACAGCCACATCAGATATCCCAACCCGATGAACACGGCGAGCAGCCCGACCACCCACAGCATGACACCCCCGTAACCGAGCTTGGAGACATCGAGGAAGTAGTAAGGATACTTGAAGTTCGGCACGACGGCGCCGAGAAAGAAGGTATACGCCACATAGACGAGCGGGACGACCGTGCTCCAAAGCGGAGCGAAGACGCTCACCGTCTTGTGCTCATCGAAGAGGAAGAAATCCAAAATGAACAGCACGGGCGCGGCGACGTGCAGCGAGAGATTGGCGATATTGCGCCAAAATTCCGCCGTATACGGCTTGCCGAGCAGACAGCAGTAAACGAGGCAGGTGATGAGGATCATCACCGTCGTCATAAACTTCAAGAGGCGGATCTTGTTGTTATGCCCCTCCCGCTCCCCTGCGCGCACCCGCTTTACGTTGTCTGCCAAGACGATGACGGAGACGGCGAACACGAAGTAGTTGGAGATGTTCGTATAATATTTGAGAAATTCCCAGGAAAGCGGATGCGAACCGCTGCCTGCATAGAAGATCCCGCACGAGAGCAGCACGGCAAGCGCCGAAACGCAGCAGAGCACGATGCGGTAGATCATCTGCGTCATTAAATTATTTTTCATTGGTACCTCATCTGTTTACGGCGCGCCTTAAAACTTGAGATATTTCCGCAACCGTTCGCGGATATACTCCTCATCGGCGCCGTAGTTCGTCCAAAAGGTCACGAGCGGGACCTTTGCTTCGGCGAGGACCTCCCTCACCCGATCCATCGTTTTTGAGCCGTCGCCCTCTTCGCCCTGCTCATCGACCTCGATGAAGAGCAGCGGATGGTAGTCGTCATCGAAGATGCAAAAATCGATGACGTCGTGCAGATCTTCATGCCTGGAGGCGAAGTGCTTGAGTTTTTCGATCACCGACATGAGCGGGACATGCGGCTGAACGACGTAGCCCGAAGGCGCCAAGAGCTTGTTCAGACAGCCGAAAAATTCCCATTCGATTGCCGACATCAGATATTCCTTCTTTCTGTATTCACTCTCCGGCTTGCCGCCGTGACGCCTGAAAATAGACATATTAAGCCTCTTCTTGTTGTTTCCTCTTGTTCGCGTGCCGTGTGACTTTGCGCCAATATTCACGCTCGCAGCTCGCACAGCAGTAGGTCGTGCGCTTATCGGCGCGCCTGGTGCTATCCGTGACCACGGTAATGCCGCAATTCCTGCATTCAAAGCGGATGGAGGGATACTTCCTCAACCGTTCTTGTTCAGACATTCTCATAACTTAATTCACCCTCTTATAGTACTTTTTTCACCTTTCCTCCGACGAGGAGGATCATCTTCACCGCATCGAGCGAAAAATCATGCGCTTCCACCAAGAGCGGCTTATTCAAAATGCCGCGCGCCAATATTTTGACGAACTGCGTCTTGGGGGGAAGCAGCTCGCGCTCGATCATCGCCTGCAGCGTGACGCGGTCGTTCGCCGCGAAGTTTTGGCTGAGCGTATCGATATTGATATAGGCGCTATGCTTGCGCCCCATGCGGCGCACCGCCTGCAAGATCCCGCCCGAATGCTCGGGCGCATCCTCCGGCGCACGCTCGGTCGCGGCATCAAGCTCGCGCTGCGCCTCGCGGTCGGTAACGAGTTTGGCCGCCTCCTCGCGCGAGACCTGCTCGCGGATCTTGGAGGCGATCCCGCCGCGGATGAGCTCGCCGATATCCGCCTTCTCGTACTCTTCGCCCTCGCCGTTGGTGATGATCTTCACGAGACCCTCGCGGATGAGGTCGCGCGTCGGCTGGAAGCCGAGCGCAAAGGGCGTAGGCTCCGCGTTCTCATCGACGGGCAAACGCTTGATGGCGTTGCGCCTTGCCGCCTCGCGCAGGAGCTCGCAGCAGAATTTGGTCTTGCGGTCGGAAGTGAGTTTGATGAGCAGCGGCGTCCGCTCGAAACGCTTGACTTCGTGCACGTCGATGCCTTCGTACTTGGTATCTGCAAACTCGGCGGGATCGAGCGCAAACGCCATGCACAGCCGCCTGCCCTTGAAGAGCAGCGTCGCGATCCAGGTGCGCCCGCTGTAGATGCGCTCCTGCCGCCAGCTGATAGAAGTCTTGAGCTTGGGATGTGCTTTGATCTCGTCCTGAATGCGCCCGTAACGCGCCTGCTGCTCGGCGGGTGATTGGATGAGCCTTGCCTTAAAACTGAAATTAAAGCGGTAGTAGATCTTTTTGCCCGTCGCCGCATCCACGGTGACGGCGACTTCTGCTTCGTCTTCCTCCGCAAAGTCGTTTGCGGAGCCTTCGGGTTCCTCCGTCTCTGCCACAGGCTCGGGCAGCATCGCCATGGCGGCGGTGTCAAGCTCGGGCGGCAGCTCCTGCGCGGCGGGGATGCACAGCAGCGCCTGCCGCTCCCCCTCCCGCACTCTGCGCTTTTCATCGAACAGCAGATAGACGATCCCGATCGTCAAACATACTCCGATCACTGCGAATATGATGATCGCAATGAGAATTCCTGTACTCATTTGTGTTGTAAATTTATTCTCCTTGATGTGATTTTGCGGCGCGCCTCCTAAACAAAGCGCCGCACTTCTTATTCGCGGGCGGCAAACCCTGCCACGCCGCATGCCCGCTGCCTCCTCTTTGCTGCGAAACACGATCTTGGGCGCAGCGGACAATTCCGCCCAAGCCGCAGCACTCCCTTCCGCCTACTGCCGCAGAGATACAACGTCGTTCCCGCCTGCGGCGAAGCATTTGACCTTCGACCCTTGCAGAAATTGCATGTTGTTTGATCCCTCCAAACCGCTCCGCACATACGCTGCGCGCGATTTTCCAAAAAAGTACACATTTTTGGAAAAATTTTGTTGACAGGATTTGCTCGTTATGGTAGGATAAATATGCCAAAATTCGTGAAAATTATCCGCATTTTATACGCGCGGGGCGTTTCCGAAAAAGTGTACTTTTTCGGAAATTTTTTCTTTTATACCGCAAATCAGCTTACATTTTTATTAAATTCTGCTATGATTATAGCAAAATATAGCTTAAAAGGAGTTTTCACGCCATGGCAATGTACGCTTACGCAAGGGTTTCTTCCAAAAGCCAAAACTTAACGCGGCAAATCGACCGTTTTCTGGAGATGGGTATCGAGAAAAAGCATATTTTTGCCGATAAGCTCTCCGGAAAGGATTTTGAACGCAAAAACTACGAAAAGCTCATCCGCGTGATCAAAAAAGGCGATCTGCTCGTTGTTGCGAGCATCGACCGCCTTGGAAGAAATTATGATATGATCTTAAAAGAGTGGACGCGCATCACCAAAACCATCGCTGCAGACATCCTCGTGCTGGATATGCCCCTCCTCGATACCCGTTCGCGCTCGGGCGATCTGACGGGGCGGTTCATCTCCGACCTCGCGCTGCAGATCCTCTCTTATGTCGCGCAAAAGGAGCGCGAAAACATCCGCGAGCGGCAGAAGGAGGGCATCGCCTCCGCCAAAAAACGCGGCGTGCAGTTCGGGCGCCCCGCCAACCCGCCTCCCGAAGATATCCTCGAGTCGTGCACGAATACAAGGAGAAGCACATCAATTACAGCGAGGCGCTCAAGCGCGCCAACATGAAAAAATCGACCTTCTACCAATACCTGCACGCCTGCAAAGAGACGCCGCCCCACGCCTCTACCATCCCGCCCGCCAAGTTGTGACCTTGCCGCTAAGAGATCTCTTTGCGGATGGTGCCGATGGCGTTCTTTTCGAGGCGGGAGACCTGTGCCTGCGAGATCCCGACTTCTTTGGAGATCTCCGTCTGCGTCTTGCCCTCGAAGTAGCGCAGCTGCAAGATCTTGCGCTCGCGCTCTGTGAGCCGCTCGATGGCGTCCTTTAAGGCAACGCGCTCCGTCCAGATCTCCTCGCTCTGTGTCTCATCGAAGAGCTGATCCAAAAGCTGCAGCGTATCGCCCGATTTGTTATATACGGGCTCGTAGAGGGAGACGGGATCGGAGATGGCATCGAGCGCATAGACGACCTCCCGCTCCTGTACTTGGAGCACTTCGGCGATCTTTTCGATGGTCGCTTCCTCGTCCTTCTCCTCCAGACTCTCGCGCACCTTTAAGATGCGGTAAGCCCGATCGCGGATGGAGCGTGAAACGCGCAGCGAATTGCCGTCGCGCAGGTACCGCTTGATTTCGCCGAGGATCATGGGCACCGCGTAGGTGGAAAATTTGACGTTGAAGGAGAGATCGAACCCGTCGATCGCCTTGATGAGCCCCACGCAGCCCGCCTGAAAGACGTCGTCCGCATTGGCGTTCTTCGCCCAGAAGCGCTTGACGAGCGACAGCACCAGCCGCATGTTGCCCACGATGAACTTTTCGCGCGCAGCCATATCCCCCGCTTTGAGCCGTTGCATGAGCTCCTCGTTCTCCTTATGGCTGAGCTTGGGCAGCCCCGCCGTCTCCGCCCCGCAGATACTTACTTTTTGCAGCATACCTTCCCTCCTTGGATATGTATGCACGCCAAGTATCTGCCTTTTGTGGAAAATCATGCAAATTTGCGCTAATCCGCCTGCGGGACGCAGTTATACGAGTTTTGAGATCTCCTTTTTCAACCGTTCGATGATCTTTTTTTCGAGGCGGGATATGTAGCTTTGGGAGATGCCGAGCTCATCGGCGACGTCCTTTTGCGTCATCTCCTCCCGCCCGCCGAGCCCGAAGCGCATGTACATGATCTTGCGCTCGCGCTCCGGCAGTTTTTTGAGCGCCTCTTTGAGGAGCTCTTTTTCGACGCTCGCCTCCACCCCGCCGTACACCGTCTCACTGTCTGTGCCCAGAACGTCGGAGAGGAGCAGCTCGTTGCCCTCGAAGTCGGTATTCAGCGGCTCGTCGAAGGAGATCTCGCTCTTTAATTTGACGGTGCGCCGCAGATACATTAAGATCTCGTTTTCGATGCAGCGGGAGGCATACGTCGCGAGCTTGATGTTCTTATCCGTGCGGAAGGAATTGATCGCCTTGATGAGCCCGATCGTCCCGATGGAGATGAGGTCGTCGCCGTCCACGCCCGTATTTTCGAACTTGCGCGAGATGTACACGACAAGCCGCAAATTATGTTCGACGAGCTTTGCTTTCACCGTCTCCGCATCCTCGCCCGCCTCGAGCTTTTTCAGCATCGCCGCCTCCTCCTCGGGCGGGAGCGGGAGCGGAAGCGCCTCGTTCCCGCACAGATAGTGCACGACGTTTGCGCCGCCGAGGCGGCTCAGCCACTGTTTGAGCACACAAAATACGTTCATCTTCCCCTCCTCCCGTCAGATCGGGATGCAAGATCACCTGATAGGGCGCATGCACTTCGCCCACCGTCGCATAGGCGGCGCCGCAAAATCCAGCCGCGCGCAATGTACCGATGCGCAGCACGGGGCGCTCCTGTTTGCCGTTCACCGTGCCCACCTCCATCCGCCCGCAGGCTTGCGGCGATGCGCCGAAGAGCGCGAACGCTGCAGCGGCGGAGAGCACGCACACGGGTTCGCCGCGGTATGTAAGACAATTTCCGCTGTCGATCAGCCCCTTCCAATGCACCGTTCTGTCGCCTTCGCACAGCGTGCAGTCCACCGTACAGCGCTGCACGCGGCGGTAGCGGTATAGCGCGCGGGAAAGCGCGATCGTCCCGCAAAAAAAGATGCCCGCGCCCGCAAAAATGAGCGCCACGGGCGCGCGTTCGACGTAAAACCCCGTCCCGTCGGCGGTTTGAATGCCGAAAAAGGAATAGATCGCCGTCAGCGCCCCGCCGAGAGCAAAGGTGAGCGCAAAGAACGCGCACGTCATGCCCGCACACTTTTTGGCGCCGCCCGTGCTTGCCGCAAGGCAGATCGCCGCGCCCGCAAGCGCCTTGGTGCAGTACGCCGCCCATGCGGGAAGCGCGAGGAGCGGAAAGAGCACGGCAACGACCCCGCCCGCGGCGGAAGCGGCGCACAGCCGCCAAGCTTTTAAGCGGACACGGACGCACTTCGCGGCGAGATAGATGAGTAGCCCGTCTAACAGCGCATTCTCCGCAAAGGCATATTCCACATATACGATCATTCCGCCCTGCCCCCATTCCCGGCACTTATTATACAGCGCGCCCGCGTGCGAAGGATGCCGTTTTGCGCGGGGCGGCGTCGAAAAAAGTCGCCTGCGGGGCAGAAAAATTCCCCCTTGCCAAACGGTACAAGATATGGTATAATGGTGATATATGATACACCATAGGGAGGAAATGTATGGATATTTCAAACGCCTCGCGCTTTTTGCAGAGCTATAACCGCATCGAGGCGCAGCTCAAACTCCTTTACAACGCCAAGGCGACGGCGAGCTTTACCGACCTTGTGAAGCGCTGTTCCGACCTCGACATCACCGTGCGGCGCTATGCGAGCGAGCTCATCGACTACGGAAAGCTCCGCAACGCCATCGTTCACCGCACGGCAGGCGCTTCGGACGAGACGGTGATCGCCGTCCCCTGCGACGACGTGGTAACGACCATCGAGTTCATCGAGGCGATGCTCTGCCGCCCGCCGCGGCTCATCGACGCCATCAAAGTAAAGAAGATCGCCTCCGTCTTTGCCGATAAGCCCGTCCTTGCCGCCGTGGAGGCGTTCCGCGAGAATTGGCAGAAGACGCTCATCGTCTACGATCACGGCACGATGGTGGGCGTGATCAATTCCTACGGGCTGTATGCCGAGATCGAAGTGCGCGTAAAGGCGGGCGAAGACCTAAACGCATTTTTTACGCAGACGCCCTGCCGCGACGTGGTGCACGATTCGGAGATGGAAAAGTACCGCATCATGGGGCAGGATGCCACCGTATTCGAGGTATTCGTCGCCTTTGAGGAGCGCAAAAACCTGCTCGCCGTGATCGTTACCGAGCACGGCGTCTTCGGGGAAAAGGCGCTCTCCATCGTTACCCCCTCCGATTTCCCGCGCATCAACCGCTTCCTCGAAAATTATAATGCAAAACCGTTTTGAGCGCTTTTGATACACCCCTCGCAGATTTTTCAACATTTTGTTCTGCTTTTTGACCAACTGAAAAAATATTGCAAAAAATTGAAATTTTTTTCACCAAAACTATTGACAGATGAAAATAATATGCTATAATGAAGGCACAACAAGGGAGTGAGCTAAGGGAAGTTCTCCAAGAAAGGAAAGAAGAAGAACACTTCCGCAAGACGGTTTCCCACCCCTGCTCCGATGAACTTCTGAGGATCGTATGATCTGTAGGTCGGCTTAAAAACCGATACGAAACAAGGAAGGGAAGAAGAACAGGAACAAGAAAACGCCGAACGGAAATTCTTCGGAAAGAATTTCGAGGAAGACGAAACCGCATTCCACCTACAGACGGTAGTTTCGCGTGCGGAAGCGACCGGGAAAGCGAAAACCGAGTAAGCTCCATTCGTTGCGTGGGTCTCATGTCGCAAACGATAAAGTACCTCGACCCAACCAAATGTTCCAACGCGGCAGGATGTGCAAAAGAACATGCGGAGCAAAACATTCGATCTGAAGCCCGTTGACAAGCCGAAAGAAAGCATGTTTTGAGGAGGAAGAGAGAAACAAGTTTGGCAGGCCGTAAAAGGGAAAGAAAAATTCCTTTCAAAGATCAGGGAGTTTCAACCAACAAGAACGAAGATGCAAGGTTGAAAGAGCGTAAGTACGATCTGCGAAAAGAACTTTCCGGAATGAGCGGAATGAGAAGATATGAAATGCCATGAAATAACGGGCGG
>CALVLO010000022.1 GCA_944338265.1 uncultured Clostridia bacterium | reverse complement strand
CATTTCCTCTTCGAAGCGCGCCGCCTCGGCGTTGAACCGCGCCTGCCGTTCGGAAAATTCCTTCTCCATTTTTTGCAGGGCGGCGCTGTCGTCAAAGGCGGGCTCAAAGTCGAGCTCCTCATCTTCGCCCTCGCCGCGCGGCACGCGCGAGGTCGTATCCCGCAGCACCCGCATATTCACCGAGGTGGGGGCGGGGTTGGAAAAATCGAAGTCCTTATCGGAGATGAGGCTGTCGATGACGGTGCGGGAGTATTCCCATTCCGATTGATTTTGTTCGGAGACGAGCTTGCCCGCTTCGGTCAGGCAAAAATATTTGCGCCTGCCGCCGCCGACGGAGCCTCCCCAATAAGATGTGACATAGCCTTCCTTTTCCAGGCGTTTGAGCGCGCTGTAAAGGGAGGGTTGTTTGAGTGAATACTGCCCGTGGCTCTTGCGCTCGATCTCGGCGATGATCTCGTAGCCGTATTTATCCCCGTCGTAGAGGGCGCGCAGGATGATGGTATTGATATGCCCGCGGATGAGATCGGAACTTACCGATTTTTCGGGCTGTTCCTGTTCCTCTTCGCGCTCGGCTTCCTGCACGGCTGCGTCGTTCGGGTCCATGCCGTAAACCTCCTTGCATGTTTGACATAATTATACAATATCCGACGGATTTTGTCAATAGACAAAGTACTATGTCAGACATAATTTTCCAATTTTTTTGTGATTTCGGGCATTTTTCGCTCAAAAACGGCATATTTGGAAGGGATGGATACATTGCGGGCGGCGTTCGTGCTCATTGGAACGAGCATCGGCGCGGGGTTTATTTCGGGGGCGGAGCTCGTCCGTTTTTTCGGAGGCGGGTATCTTGCGGCGCTCTTTTTCTCGTGCGCGTGTTTTTTTGCCGCAAACGCCTTTTTTCTCAAACTCGGGCAGAAATACGGCGGCTATGAAGGGGTGCTCCGCGCGCTGTTCGGGCGGGGCGCGGCGGTGGCGGAGGCACTCTTTCTCTGTGTGGCGTTCGTGCCGTGTGCGGGGATGCTCGCCGGGCTGGATGCGCTCTTCCCCGCCGCGGCGCCGCTTGCTTCGCTCGCGGGGCTGGCGCTCGTGCTTCTCTTTCTGGCGCGCGGGACGAGGGGGCTCGCGCTCCTCAACAGCTGTCTTGTGCCGCTCTTGCTGCTCTTTGTTGTTTGGTACGGGCGGGGAAGTTTTGCGCTTTCCGCGCCGCTCACGGGGAAGGGGGCACTCGATGCGTTGCTGTATGCGGGGATGAACGTTGCCTTTTCTCTGCCCGTTCTGTGCGAGACGGGAAAAAGCGTCCGTCACCCCGTTTGGGCTGCGGGCTGGGCGGCGCTTGCTATCTTCGCGTGCGCCGTGCTCATTCTGAGCGCTGTCTCCCGCGCGGGAACGGCGGGGGCGCCCATGCCCTTTCTTGCCGCCGTCGGGCAAAACCGCCTCTTTGGGGCAGCGGTCGCGTGCGCCGTTTTGACTTCGCTCGCCTCCGCGCTCTATCCGCTGCTTGCGGCGTGCCGCAGGGTGCGAGGCAGAAAAAAGTACGCCGCGGAGGCAGCGGTGCTGCTCGCGGCGTTTGCGCTTTCGCGGCTCGGGCTTTCGGGCGTGGTGCGGGTGCTCTATCCCGCCGTCGGGGCGTTTGGCGTTTTCTTTTCAGCGTTCTGCGTTTTTTACGAGCGCTTTCTCCAAAAGCACCACAAGAAAGTACATCCCTGCCGCCAAGACGCAGAGGATAAAGGTCGCGCTCATCACAAGGTCGAGCTTAAACACCTGCCCGCCGTACACGATGAGGTATCCGAGCCCCGCCCGTGAGACGATATATTCGCCCATGATGGAGCCGATCCACGCCATCCCCACATTGATCTTGAGCATGGAGATGACGGCGGGATAGGAAGAGGGCAGCACGAGCTTTTGCAGGATCTGCCACTTGTTTGCGCCCATCGAGCGCATCAGAAGGATCTTGTTTTGATCTGTGCCGACGAAGGCGGAGAGCATGTGCATGATGGCGACGATGATCCCCACGAGCACCGTCATAAAGACGATGGCTTCACTCCCCGTGCCGAACCACACGATGATGAGGGGTCCTAAGGCGATCTTGGGCAGGGCGTTGATGACGACGATATAGGGCTCGAGCACCCGCCGCACCGTATCGCTCCACCAAAGGAGAAGGGCGACGGCAAACCCGAGCACGACGGCGATGGCAAAGCCCGCGAGCGTCTCCCACAGCGTCACGCCGATATGATAGAAGAGGCTGCCATCCGCATAGAGGGAGGCGATGGTCTTGGCGATGCGGGAGGGGGAGCTCATGATGAACGGATCGATCCAGCCGAGCGCGGTCACGAGTTCCCATGCGCCGAGCAAAAGGGCGAGGATGCCGAGGCGGAGGATCCATACGAGGGCGAGATTTTTCTTCCGCGCCCGCAAATAGAGCGCGTGCTCGTGCGAAAAGCTTTGGTGTTTCATGCGTTGAGTTCCCTCCAAAGTGTTTCAAACCATCCCGAAAAGCTGCTCTGCTCCCGCCGTTTGAGGGGCGGGAGATCGCCAAATCCGAGCGTATGCGCATGCGAGACGCGCGCGGGGCGCGCCGTGAGCACGAGGATGCGGTCGGCAAGCGAGATGGCTTCGGAAATATCGTGCGTGATGAGGAGCGCCGTCTTGCCCTCGCTACGGATGATGCCCGCGACGTCTTCGCAGACGTTGAGGCGCGTCTGATAGTCGAGCGCGGAGAAGGGCTCATCGAGAAGGAGCACGTCGGGTTCGGTCGCGAGGGTGCGGATGAGCGCCGCACGCTGCCGCATCCCGCCCGAAAGCTGTGCGGGATAACTCTTCAAAAAGCCGCCGAGCCCGTATTTTTCGGCGAGGGCGAGGGCGCGTTCGCGCGCCGCGGGCGTGTTTTGCTTCTTGATCTCGAGGGGGAGGAAGATATTTTTTTCGATGGTGCGCCAGGGGAAGAGTTCATCCTTTTGCAGCATATAGCCGCAGCTCCCTTCCCGCACGATGCTGCCCGCAGAGGGCTTCAAAAGCCCTGCGGCGAGGGAGAGGAGGGTCGTCTTGCCGCAGCCGGATGGCCCGATAATGGCGACAAATTCTCCCTCGTCCACCGAGAACGTGAGCCCCTCCGCCGCAACGACTTCGCCGCGCGGCGTGTGATAGATATGCCTCACGTTTTCAAATTGCAGGATGTTCTTCATATGCGTATCCGCGCCGCGTTTTGCCTATGCTTGGAGCGCGGCATATACCTCCGCTGCATAAGAATTGTCGGTGAGCTGCGCATAGTCGGCGCGGCGTTCCAGCTCGCCTGCGCTCGAAATGATATCCTGCAGCCGCTCGAAGCTCGCCTCCGTCATCTGCATATCCGTGACCCACGCATCGATGGCACGATAGCTCTCTACGCTCACCGCGAGCGACGAGACCGAAGTGGAGGGGAAGTGGGGCACGAGATATTCGGCGACGGTTTTTGCATCCTCCGTCATGGCGTATTCGATGCCCCGCATGATCGCGCGCAAAAATCCCTTTGCCGTCTCCTCGTTCTTATTCAGCCAGGAGCGCTTGGCGATATAGCTCGTATAGGGGACTTCGCCGCCCGCTTCGCCGACTGCGGCGACGATATAGCCCTTCCCCGCAGCCTGATATTCGGAGGCGACGGGCTCGAACATCGTACAATAGTCGGCGGTACCTGCCTCGAAGGCGCCCGTCATCAGGTTGAACGCAACGTCGAAGTTGAGGTCGATCTCCGCATCGGTAAAACCGTGCTCGCGGAGGATGTATTCAAAGGTCATGGCGGGAACGCCGCCCTTCCTGCCTGCCAAGATCTCCTTGCCTTTGAGGTTTTCCCACGAAAAATCGGGCTCGGGTTCGCGCCCGACGAGGAAGGAGCCGTCTCGCTTGGTGAGCTGACCGAACACGGTGGGCAGATCGTTCGAGCCGCCGAGCTGCACATAGATCGCGGCTTCGGGGCCGCAGAAGCCGATATCGGCATCGCCGGAGAGGACGGCTGCCATCACCGCATCCGCGCCGCCGCCGTTGGTGAGCTCGATCTTGATGCCCTCTTCCTCGAAATAGCCGAGAGAATCGGCGAGGTACATGGGCGCGTAGAAGACGGAATGGGTCACTTCGTTGACTTGCAGCGTGGTCATGCCGTCCGAAGAGCCGCCGCAGGCGGAGAGGGGAAGGAGGGCAAAGACCGCCGCTCCCAAAGTTGCCAAAGTTTTTTTCATGTTTTTACTCCGTAAAAATGAAGAATAATATATCGTATGCCTGCCGAGGAATAATTGACAATGCACGGAAAATCGATTATAATAGCTTCAACATAAAATGGGCTCATAACGTCACGCCCGTGCTTGCGCGCATCCGCGTGCAAAAATATGCAGCAGTTGGAAGAGAATCATGAAAGAGATGCAAACGACTTACGACCCCGCGCAGTTCGAGGAAAACATTTACCGCACTTGGCAGGAGCAAAATTGCTTCCGTGCCGAGATCGACCCTGCGAAGGTCCCGTTCACCGTGATGATGCCGCCGCCCAACGTAACGGGGCAGCTTCACATGGGGCACGCGATGGACGAGACGATGCAGGACATCCTCGTCCGCTTCAAGCGCATGCAGGGATATTGCGCCCTTTGGCTGCCCGGCACCGATCACGCCTCCATTGCGACGGAGGTGAAGATCGTCGAGCAGATGAAGCGGGAGGGGGTCTCCAAGCAGGAACTCGGGCGGGAGGAATTTTTGCGCCGCGCCTGGGCTTGGAAGGAAAAGTACGGCGGGCGCATCGTCGAGCAGCTCAAAAAGCTTGGCTCTTCCTGCGATTGGTCGCGCTTGGCGTTCACCATGGACGAAAAGTGCTCCAAGGCGGTGAGGGAGGCGTTCTTCCGCCTGTACAATAAGGGGCTCATCTACCGCGGCAGCCGCATCATCAATTGGTGCCCGAGCTGCAAGACGGCGCTCTCGGATGCCGAAGTGGAGTACGCCGAAGAGAACGGGCACTTCTGGTATTTCCGTTACCCCGTCGAGGGGGGCGGCGATATCACCATCGCGACGACCCGCCCCGAAACGATGCTCGGCGATACGGCGGTCGCCGTCAATCCCAAAGACGGGCGGTATGCAGGCTACGTCGGCAAGACGCTGCTCCTGCCGCTTACGGACCGCAAGATCCCCGTTGTGGCGGATGAATACGTCGATCCCGAATTTGGTACGGGTGCGGTGAAGATCACCCCTGCGCACGATCCCAACGACTTTGAAGTCGGGCTGCGGCATGCTCTGCCCGTCATCCGTGTGATGAACGATGACGGCACGATGAATACGCTTGCGGGACCGAGTTTTGAAGGGTTGGATCGCTACGAAACGCGCAAAAAAGGCGTCGCTGAGATGGAGAAGATGGGGCTTCTCGTCAAGATCGAACCGCACACGCACAACGTGGGGCATTGCTACCGCTGCCACGCCACGGTGGAGCCCATCGTCTCCAAGCAGTGGTTTGTAAAGATGAAGCCGCTCGCAAAGCCCGCCATCGATGCGGTCGTCAAGAACAAGACGAAGTTCACGCCCGACCGCTTTGCGAAGATTTATTATAATTGGTTAGAGAATATCCGCGATTGGTGCATCTCCCGTCAGCTTTGGTGGGGGCACCGCATCCCCGTGTGGTATTGCGAAGATTGCGGCGAAGTCATCTGCACGCGGGAGGGGGAGCCCGATGTCTGCCCCAAGTGCGGCAGCGCCCGCCTTGTACGGGATGAAGACGTGCTCGATACATGGTTCTCTTCGGCGCTGTGGCCCTTCTCCACGCTGGGCTGGCCGGACGAGACGCCCGATCTCAGCTATTTCTATCCCACCGACGTGCTCGTAACGGGCTACGATATCATTCCGTTCTGGGTGATGCGCATGATGTTTTCGGGCATCGAGCATACTGAGAAAGTTCCGTTCCGCGATGTGCTCATCCACGGGCTCGTGCGCGACGAGCAGGGCAGGAAGATGAGCAAATCGCTCGGAAACGGCATCGATCCCTTGGAGATCATCCAAAAATACGGCGCGGATTCCCTGCGGCTCTCCCTTGTGACGGGCGTCGCCCCCGGGAACGATACCCGCTTCACCGATACCAAGGTGGAGGCGGCGCGCAACTTCATCAATAAAATATGGAATGCCTCGCGCTTTGTGCTGATGAACGTTAAGGATGAGCGCGTGCCGGCGCTCTCCGAGATCAGGCTGCAGCCTGCCGACCGGTGGATCATCTCCCGCCTGCAGGCGACCATCCGCGAGGTGGACAGCGCGCTCCGCAAGTTCGACCTCGGCATCGCGGCGGATAAGCTCACCGATTTTATGTGGAACGACTTCTGCGATTGGTATATCGAGCTCTCCAAACCCGCGCTGTACGGCGACGACGGGGAGAAGCGGCGCGGGGCGCTCGGCGTGCTCATGTTCGTGCTCGAAAATGCCTTGCGGCTGCTGCATCCCTTTATTCCCTTCGTCACGGAGGAGATCTACTCCTACCTTCCCGGGCAGCACGGGCTCATCATCGGGGCAGATTACCCGCGCTACAATATGCGCCTTGCCTATAAAAAGGAGGCGAAGGCGTTCGAGAGCGTTATCGATCTCATCAAGGCGGTGCGCGCCATGAAGGTGGAGGTGAACTGCCCGCCTTCGCGCAAGGTGCATGTGTTCCTCGTAACGGAGGCAAAGCGCCTCATTGCCCTCAACAGGGGCTCCATTCTCCGCCTTGCGGGCGCGAGCGAGGTGAGCTTTGTGGCGAGCGGTGCAGAGGCGGGGGAGAAGACGGTCTCCCACGTCTGCGAGGCGGGGCAGATCTTTATCCCGCTCGGCGAACTCGTCGATCTCGAAAAGGAGAAGGCGCGCCTCGAAAAGGAGCTCGACCGCATTGTGGGCGAGATCGCGCGCGCAAGCGGCAAGCTCGCAAACCACAACTTCGTTGCCAAGGCGCCCAAAAAGCTCGTGGAGGACGAGCGTGCCAAGCTTGAAAAGTTTCTCGATATGAAAAAGAAGGTCGAAGAGAGCCTGCGTGCTCTCTGATGCCGCTGCCGCGCCAAGCGCGGCTTTTTTCTTGCGAAAAACCCATCGGCGGACGCCGACCGCGAAAAATTTTCCCGCGCGGGAAAAAACTGCGTTCAAACAGTTGACTTCTCCTTGCAAATCTGATAAAATAGCAATCGATAAAAATTTATCGATTGTGCATTGCAGTGATCGGAAGGGGCTTGGCATGAAGAACGGGGAGACGGTATCCAAGGCGACCACCTCCCGCATGCCCGCCTATCTGCGGTACCTCAAGGGCGAGGCGGGGAAGGGGATCGAATATGTCTCTTCCGCGGCGATCGCAAAGGACCTCGGGCTCTCTGCAGTCGGCGTCCGCAAAGATCTTGCGCTCGTCTCATCCCGCCCCGGGAAGCCGCGCTTCGGCTTTGAGATCAGGCTGCTCATCGAAGACATCGAGAAATTTTTAGGATATCACCGTTGGACGAATGCCGTCATCGTGGGCGCGGGCGGGCTCGGAAGGGCGATCCTCGCTTACGAGGGGTTTGAAAATTACGGCATCCATGTGATCGCGGCGTTTGACGCATCGCCCGCAAAGGTGGGGGCGGTTGGCGGAAAGCCCGTCTACCCGATGGAACAGCTCGGGGAGATCGCGCGGCGTTTTTCCATCCGCGTTGCCATTCTCACCGTTCCGCGGAGTGCGGCGCAGCAGGCGTGCGACGCCATTGTAAAGGCGGGGATCGGCGCCATCTTGAACTTTGCGCCCGTTCACCTGCACGCGCCCGACGGCGTGCATATCAGATACGAGGATTTAGCGGTATCGCTCGCAGCGCTCTGCGGCGAGTGTGCCGAAGATCAAATAATGGGAGATCAAAAACGGAGGTAGCACATGAAGGATTTCATCGTCAACGATGAGGAATCGCTCGCCAAGATGCTTGCGCGCGTCAGGGCGGCACAGGAGAAGTTCGCGACCTACACGCAGGAGCAGGTAGACAAGATCTTCTTTGCGGCAGCGGTTGCGGCAAACAAGATGCGTATCCCGCTCGCCAAGATGGCTGTCGAAGAGACGGGCATGGGCGTCGTCGAGGACAAGGTCATCAAGAACCACTACGCGGCGGAGTACATCTACAATGCCTATAAGGATACCAAGACCTGCGGCGTCATCGAGCGCGACGAGGGCTTCGGGCTCACCCGCATTGCAGAGCCCGTGGGCGTTCTGGCTGCGGTCATTCCCACGACCAACCCTACGTCGACGGCGATCTTCAAGTCGCTCATCTGCTTAAAGACGAGGAACGGTCTCATCATCTCGCCTCATCCCCGCGCAAAGAAGTGCACCATCGAGGCGGCGAAGGTCGTTTTGGATGCAGCTGTTGCGGCGGGCGCACCCGAGGACATCATCGGCTGGATCGATCAGCCCACCGTTCCGCTCTCCGGCATGATCATGCGCGAGGCGGATATGATCCTCGCAACGGGCGGCCCCGGCATGGTCAAGGCGGCGTACTCTTCCGGGAAGCCCGCGCTTGGCGTCGGCGCCGGCAATACGCCTGCGATCATCGATTCTTCTGCGGATATCCAGCTCGCGGCTTCTTCCATCCTTCATTCCAAGACCTTCGATAACGGTATGATCTGCGCCTCCGAGCAGTCGACCATCGTCCTTGCGGACGTGTACGATGCGTTCAAGAAGGAGATGCAGCTGCGCGGCGCGTACTTCCTCAATCCCGAAGAGACGGAGAAAGTGCGCAAGACCATCATCATCAACGGCGCGCTCAACGCCAAGATCGTCGGGCAGAGTGCCTGCACCATTGCAGAGCTCTCCGGGTTCAAGGCGCCCGAGGGCAGCAAGGTGCTCGTCGGCGAAGTGGAGTCCGTCGAGCTCTCCGAAGAGTTCGCGCACGAGAAGCTCTCTCCCGTGCTTGCCATGTACAAGGCGAAGACGTTCGAAGAGGCTGTTTCCAAGGCGGACAGGCTCATCAAAGACGGCGGCTTGGGGCATACCTCCTCGCTGTATATCAATGTGGAGACGGGCGCGGACAAGATCGCGTACTTCCGTTCCGTGATGAAAACCTGCCGCATCGTCATCAACACGCCTTCCTCGCAGGGCGGCATTGGCGATCTTTACAACTTCAAGATGCCCCCGTCGCTCACGCTCGGCTGCGGTTCTTGGGGCGGCAACTCCGTCTCCGAGAACGTCGGCGTCAAGCACCTCATCAATATCAAGACTGTCGCGGAGAGGAAGGAAAATATGTTGTGGTTCAGAGCACCCGAAAAGGTCTATTTCAAGCGCGGCTGCCTCGGCGTCGCCCTCAAAGAACTTGGCAAGCAGGTCTACAATAAGAAGAAGGCATTCATCGTTACGGACGGCTTCCTCTATCAGAGCGGATTTACCAAGAAGATCACCGATATCCTTGATGCAGAGGGCATCACGCACGCGACCTTCTTCAACGTCACGCCCGATCCTACGCTCGCCTGCGCGAACGAGGGCGTCAAGCAGATGCGCGACTTCGGTCCAGACGTCATCATCGCCGTCGGCGGCGGTTCGCCCATGGACGCGGCGAAGATCATGTGGGTGATGTACGAGCACCCCGAAGTGGACTTCCAGGATATGGCGATGCGCTTTATGGATATCCGCAAGCGCGTGTACACCTTCCCGCACATGGGGGACAAGGCGCTCTTCGTTGCCATTCCCACCACGGCAGGTACGGGCTCGGAGGTCACGCCGTTCGCCGTTATCACCGATGAGAAGACGGGCACCAAGTACCCGCTCGCAGATTACGAGCTCATGCCCGACGTTGCCATCGTCGACTCCGACCTCATGATGAACATCCCCAAGGGGCTCACCTCCTGCTCGGGTATCGATGCCATGAGCCACGCGCTCGAAGCGATCGCTTCCGTGATGGCGACTGACTACACCAACGGCATCGCAAAAGAGGCGGCAAAGCTCATCTTCGAGTATCTGCCCGCCGCTTACGAGAAGGGCGCGCACGATGCAGAGGCGCGCGAGCGCATGGCGAACGCGGCAACGATGGCAGGTATGGCATTCGCAAATGCCTTCCTCGGCGTCTGCCACTCCATGGCGCACAAGCTCGGTTCCTATTGGCATATCCCGCACGGCATGGCGAACTCGCTCATGCTCGAAGAGGTCATCCGCTTCAACAGCGCCGAGCAGCCCACCAAGATGGGGACCTTCCCGCAGTACGCTTACCCGCAGTGCAAGGCGCGCTATGCAGATGTTGCCCGCTATATCGGGCTCAAGGGTAAGAACGACGACGAGCTCGTGGAAGCGCTCATCAAAAAGCTGAAAGAGCTCCAGGAATCCATCGGTCAGCCCAAGACGATCAAGGAAGCGCTCGAGGGCAAGGTGACCGAGGAGCAGTTCCTCGCCCGCCTCGATCAGATGACGGAGGATGCGTTCGACGATCAGTGCACGGGCGCGAACCCTCGCTATCCGCTCATGAGCGAGATCAAGGAGATGTACCTCAACGCTTACTACGGGCGCAAGAACCGCAAGAAGTAAGCGAAAGCACGCAAGGACGGAGGGCAGGGGATACCTGCCCTCATTCCGATTGCATCAAAAAACGAATGGAGAGGAGTAAAGTATGAGAGGCCTTGAAACTTCTGTCAAAAAATTGCGGCGACAGGTCTTTGTGGAAGTGGCGAAAGTCGCCTTTGAATCCGAGCATGTGGAAAGCGATCTCGAGGAGATCCCCTTCAAGATCACGCCGACGGAGACGCCGACCTACCGCGAGAGCATCTACCGCGAGCGCGCCATCGCCTCAGAGCGGGTGCGCCTTGCAATGGGCATGTCGCTCAACCCGCAGGATCGCCCCGCGCATATCACCAACGGCTTGAGCGCGAGCAACATTTCGGATAGCTACTACGAGCCGCCGCTCATGCAGGTCATCCCGTCTGCATGCGACAGATGCGAGGAAAATAAGTACGAAGTCAGCGATCAGTGCCGCGGCTGCGTTGCCCGCTATTGCATGACGGTATGCCCCAAGGGCGCCATCTCGCGCGATCCCAAGACGGGGAAGGCGGTCATCGATCAGAGCAAGTGCATCAAGTGCGGCAAGTGCAAAGCCGCCTGCCCCTACGAGGCGATCGCACACAGAACGCGCCCTTGCTCGCAGGCGTGCGGCGTAAAGGCGATCTCGAGCGACGGCTTGGGGCGTGCGAGCATCGATCCCAAAAAGTGCGTGGGCTGCGGTCAGTGCATGGTGAGCTGCCCCTTCGGCGCCATTGCCGATAAGTCGCAGATCTACCAGCTCATCCGCGCCATCAAGAAGGGGGACGAGGTCGTTGCCGAAGTCGCGCCTTCCGTCGTCGGTCAGTTCGGGCACGGCGTCACCCTTTGGAAGATCAAAGCCGCGCTCAAAGAGATCGGCTTCCAAGAGGTGTACGAGGTCGCGCACGGGGCAGACGTCGGTGCGGCGACGGAAGCGCACCACTATGCGACGGAAGTCGCCACGGGAAAGCTTCCCTTCCTGCTCACGTCCTGCTGTCCCGCGTGGAGCATGCTCGCAAAGCTGCAATTCCCCGATATGGTGGATAAGGTTTCGAGCGCGCTCACGCCCATGGTGGCAACGGCGCGTTCCATCAAGCAAAAACGCCCCAACGCGCGCGTGGTCTTCATTGGTCCGTGCGCGGCGAAAAAGCTCGAGGCGCGCAGGAGAACGGTGCGTTCGGACGTAGATTTCGTGATCACGTTCGAAGAGCTTGCCGCCATCTTTGAGGCGAAGGGGATCGATTTTACCTCCTACGAGAAGGAGGATCCCATTCACGATGCAACTGCCGCGGGACGCGGCTACGGCGTGGCGGGCGGCGTTTCCGCCGCGGTCAGTGCGTGCGTCGAGAAATATTATCCCGACGTCGAAGTCAGGATCGAGCATGCAGAGGGGCTCGATGAGTGCAAGAAGATGCTGCTCCTTGCCAAGCTCGGCAAGATGAACGGCTGCCTGATCGAGGGGATGGGCTGCCCCGGCGGGTGCGTTGCGGGAGCAGGCGTGAACGCCGCGCCCGAAAAGGGTGCCGCAGAGCTGCGCCGCTTCGTCTCCGACTCCACGACCAAGCTGCCCGATAAGGATCTGTACGAGATTAAACTCCCGTAAAGCAAGTTTTGCGAAGTATTATGTCACACATAATATTGCGCAAACGGCAAAAAAGGCAACAAAAAACGGCGCGAATGCGCCGTTTTTTGCTTTTCTTGCATTATTCTGCGGGAACAACGTTGACGAAGATCTTCGCCGTGACGCCCTCCATCAGCCGCACTTCCGCATCGAAGCGCCCGACCGTTTTGATCGATTCCTTGGTCGAGATCTTCTTTTTATCGATCTCATAGCCGAGTTCCGCGAGCGCGGCGGAGATCTGCGCCGTCGTCACAGAGCCGAAGACGCGCCCGTTTTCGCCCGTCCGGATGGAGAGGGTGACCTCCTTCCCGTGAAGCGCCTTCGCCTGTTCGCGGAGCGCCTTTTCGTTTTCCGCCTTATGGAAGGCATCTGCGGTGCGGCGCTGCTGCGCCTCGTTGATGCCGCTTGCCGTAGCCACGTCGGCAAGCCCTTTTTTGAGGAGAAAATTGCGGGCGTAGCCATCGGAGACTTCGATGATATCTCCCTTCTTGCCGCTGCCCTTCACATCTGCCTTTAAGATGACTTTCATAGCCGTACCTCCTTGAAGCTACTCTTATTGTATATGGAATTTTTGCGTTTGTCAATGGGGTTTCCGATATTTTTATAAATTCTGCACATACTCTTGTGCGGAAAGGAGGTAGAAAGATGCAAAACGAGATCAACAGCGGCGTCTCCTGCGGGGTGACGGACTGCAAGTACAACCGCGACGGCATGCACTGCGAGCTCACGACCATCCACGTCGGCAACACTTGCGACTGCGATCATTGCACCTGCTGCGATAGCTTCTGTAAGCGCGGCTGAGCGCGAGAGAGGGAGATCCCTCTCTTTTTTTTGCATATTTTCCCGCCGCCTGCAAAGACTGCCCTTGTAATGTGCTGCAAGCGCGGCGCATTTTCAAATAGAGGTCTTTTCGTGCGCCGTGCGTGCGGGAGGGCTGCGGGAGGGGCGCAAGGCTCCTCCCGAACTATTTTTTGCATACCGCGCAAGATGGCGGCATAGGCATAGAGGGATGAAGACCCTTCTGCGCCTCCTGTGGCGTGCGCTTCCGTTTTTTCTGGTGCTTGCGGTGCTGCTTGCCGTGGCGCTCTACCCGCGTCCTCGTGCAGAGGAGAGCGGGGCGGCGCGCATCGTGCACGTTTGGAATGTGGATGCGTTCGAGGGCGGGAAGGGCTCCCGCACGGCATTTTTGCGCCGTGCAGCAAAGATGGCGGAGCGCAGCCGCGAGGGAGTGCGCTATCTTGTGACGAGCGTCACTTCGGAAGGGCTCTGTGATGCGCTCGGAAAGGGGGAGCTTCCGGACGTGCTCTCCTTCGGCGGCAGCGTGGAAGGGCTCGAAGAACTTTGCCTGCCGCTCGGTGTGCGGTTTGCGGGGAGCGAGCGTGCGCTCCCGTGGTGCCGCGGGCAGTACTTTCTCTTTTCCATGACGGATGATTTTACTCAGGCGGGCGATACGGCGATCTCTGCGGGCGGGAGCAATCTTCCCGCCGTTGCCGCATATTTTGCGGAGATCACGGGGGAGGAAGTC
>CALVLO010000021.1 GCA_944338265.1 uncultured Clostridia bacterium | reverse complement strand
GCGGCAAGAAGATCGGCGCAGAGCTCACCATCCAAGATGCCGCCCTTCCCGCGCTCACGGATGCGGAGAAGGGGAGCTACTATGATCTCGCGCCCGTGCTCGAGATGCTTCCGGAGATCTTGGAAAACAAGGCGATCTCGCTCGGCGGCAGCGTGAAGATCGGCTCGAAGGATGGCTCCGTCGCGCTCACCCTGCAAAACGGCGTGTTGAGCTGGAAGGACGGCTTGCGCCTCTCCTTCGATCTCGGGATCGGTGCAGATACCATCGAGCAGACCCTCTCGCTCTCGCTCAACACAAAGACGCAGCGCGTGCAGCTCAAATACGGCGACGTCGGCGTAGACGTTGCATATGATCAGTTGGAGAAACTTACGGCGGCGTTCGATGCCGTTTTGGACCGCATCCGCCGCGAATCGCAGTACTTCATCGAGGGCTTCGATCTGGACGCCGCGCTCGACGGCTTGCTTGCGGGGCGCTCTCTTACGGAGTTTGTGGGCGAGATCACGGGCATCGACCTGAGCGCGCTCGAGGGCGTTTTGAACGGGCTCGGCGGCACGGGCGAGGGGAACGCGCTCGAAGATCTCCTTGCCGATCTCAGCATCGTTGCGCCGCAAAACGGCGGGTTTGTCGCCCTTTCGCTCGGCGCGTTTACGGCGGAGCTCGGCTATAAGAACGGTGCGCTCACCGTGCTTCTTCCCGAGGCGGCGCTCGGCTCCTGTACGCTCACGGCTTCGCTCAAGGCGGGCACTTCGGACGGCAACGTGCGCGAGTGGAACGAGAAAGATTTCCTCACGGTGGATGACTTCGTCGAACTCATCGACTTTGCAGGTGCCGCCGTGGCGACGGTCTCCGCGGGCGACGTCGCGCTCTCCTTCGAGACGCTGACGGCAAAAAGCGGCAGCAGCACCTTTGCCGTGCAGGGCAGCCTTGCCTATCACATGGGCAGCCTCGATGGTTCCGAGGGGCGCGGTCCCTTCTTTACGCTCGATCAGGATGGCAAGTCGCTCATTGCCAACCCCAATGCCTTCCTCTATATCGACCTTTGGCTGGAAGACTTGTCAAAGACGGACGCCGCATCCGATCTCTACCTCGAACTTTGGATGTTCGATGACGGCTCTACGGAAGCGGGCGCTGTTTACGAACCCGTCTTCTACGTCATCCTCTCGCACTATAAGCCCGATAGCGATCAGTACGATCCGTTTACCTTCAAGGTGGCGGCGGGGGAGATTCTCACGCTACTTGCAAGCGGCATCTCGCTCGTCGAGACCCCGCTCAAAGATCTTATGATTTCGACGGGCATTCCCGAAGATACGGTGAACGTCCTCTTCGATGCCATCGATGAGTACGTCATCTCCAAGCGCCTCGTCGGGGAAGAGCTCGGGCAGGTGGGCGCCATCGGTGAGATGCTCGTCAAGACGCTCGGCTTGGAGAATCTGCTCTCGGGCGGTTCCGTTGTCGCGGGCGATGGGGCGGAAGCGGCGGCAAAGGCGGCTGTGGGCAACTACCTCACCGCACTCACCTTAAAGCGCAACGGCGATAAGACGGTGTTCGATCTTCGCCTCGATTCCGATCTCCTCTTCGGCGGGAGCGGCAAGAAAGATCTCTCCGTCACGCTTACCAAAGAGGGCGCGGTCGGCGCAAGCTACCTCTCCGAGGTCACGCTCGGCGGCATTTACAGCGGCGATAGCTGCACCGATGCCTCCTTCCGCTTCTCCCGTTCGCCGCTCGCGCTCGACAATGTGACGAAGACCATCACGCAGGGCGGAACGCAATACGCCGTGCTCGACGATGCAATGGCATTTGAGTTTGCGGGCGCGGATGAGCTCATCAAGGCGATTGCCCGCTCCGCCACGCACAAGACGGAGAGCGGCAAGTACGAACTCAACAAGCTCATCCATATCAGCGGCAAAGCCACCATCAAGATCGATGGTTTGGATTGGCTGTTCGGCTCGGCGGAGCTCGGGATCGACGGGCTCGCCATCTCCTTCGGCGAAAACGGCGAGGTCACCGCAAATGCCAAGATCTCGTACAGCACGGGCGGCTTGGGCGGCATCGCGTTCGCTTCTTCGGGCTATACCGAGCTCACCATCAAGGGCGACATGGTGTATATGCGCCGCTGCAAGTCGGACGGCACCTATCGCGACAGCAACGCCATGACGCTCGAGACCTTTATGGGCGATATTTTGGGGCAGGTCGCCTATATCCTCAACTTCTCGAACACCGTAAAGGGCTTCCTGCCCGATAACGTCGGCGGTTCTTCTTCGGATAACAGCGGGAAGGACCTCGGTTCGCAGGTAAAGGGCATCCTCTCGGGCTATGCCTACGATGCAAACTATCAGGGCGGCGGCACAAAGCGCTGGCAGTTCGTCCTCAACGGAGAGGAACTGACGGGCGCACTCGACGATATCGTCATCGGGCTCATGACGAACGCGAACGGCGCATTGAGCGCGCTCGATGTCGGTACGGGCATCTCCGTGCTCTCCATCAATGCCAACCTCACGCTCGATAACCCCGGCGACGAATGGGGCGGGAAGACGGATCAGACGCAGGATATCTCCGGCTTGATCCCCGATCTTTACAACGTCACCATCATCGCGCCTGCCTCGCTTGGCAGCGCGTGGAAGCAGAACGCGGACGGCACCTATTCGCGCACCGTGCAGATGTTTAAGGATAGACCGATCAAGTTCGTGTACGGGGATGATGTGCGGGAGCAGAAGGTGACGGAGGGCGAAAATATCTTCGATCTCACAACGCTTACCGATGGGCGCATCCAATGGCAGAACAGCACCTTCTCGTACACAGCGGGTGGCTGCACCATCGAGATCGCGCTCACGCCCGATACCGTTGTCTACAACAGCACCATCGAATTTTCGATGGGCGGAGAAGCGGCAAAATCGTTTACAGCAGAGTTTGACAAGGCAACGACGCTGTACGCGACCCCGACGGCGGAGGGCTACACCTTCCTCGGTTGGTATGTGCTCGAAAACGGCACGCCCAAAAAGGTGACCGAGCTCGCATACTCGGGCACGGGCGGCGCCTCCACGATCGTAGAGGCAATGTGGGTGAAGGATATTACGGGCGGCACCATCGTCGGCGAGCGCAGCGAGAAGAAGAGCGGAATTGATAAGACGCTCTATTATACGGCGCAAGTGTCGGTCGAAGGCGGAACGCTTAGCGGTGCATATAGCGATCAGTTTGCTTTGGCAGCATCCGTAACGTGTCGTTTCCGTTTGGCGTTGACAGATCATGCCAGCGCAACGACAGATCAGTTTGCGAATGGTACATTTGCCGAGGTCGAAGCTTCGCATAGCTATTGGGCAAGCGCATTTTCCTATTGCGATCAGATTTATGCCGAAGTGCAGCTGATATATCGTTTGAACGGAGTTGACGTATGCGTCGTGAAAGCAACGTTATTTGCGAAATACGATACAAGCGTAGCAGCGGGCGTCAGCAGTGTTGAAGTGCAGGATCCATCTGTTACGGTATATAACTGAAACAATATATAAAAGCGGCATCCCTTGCGGATGCCGCTTTTGCGCTGCGAAAAGATTTATGCGTATTCTTTGAAGATCTTCTCCGCTTCGGTTTTGACCCGTTCGGCGAGCGAGGCGGGCGAGAGCACCTTAAAGCCCGCGCCTGCGGATAAGATCTTTTCCACAAGCGCATCGTCGTCCGGCAGGGTAACGGAGGCGCGGTAGCTGCCGTCTGCCTGCGGGTGCACGTTCTCGATGCCCAGCCATTCCTCGGCAAAGGGCAGCACATCGGGCGAGAGGGAGAAGACGGCATCCACCGTCTTCTCGCCGTCCGTCCAAAAGGAGAGGGGCACGTCGTCGCGCGTGAAGGGGGTGCGTTCAAAGCGTTCCTCCGTCTCCACAATGGTGCGCATGCGCCCGATCTTAAAGAGGCGGAAGTCATTGCGTTTGCAGCAGAAGGCGTAGAGATACCAAATGTTTTGCTTGTATACCAACAGATGGGGGAGGATGGTCCTGTGCGTGTGCTCGCCCTCACGCGAGACGTAATCGATCTCAATGGCGCGCTGCTCCTCGATGGCGCGCTCGATAAGGCGCAGCTTCTCGGAAAATTTTCGCTCGCCGCCCCATGTGCCGCTGTCTACAAGGATATTCCCCGCAATGGCTTGGTCGCGGTGTTCCACCTTGACCGCCGCGCTGAGCTTTTGGATGGCGGAGGAGAGCACGGGGTCGGAGAGTTCGCTCTCCATCGCCCGCATGGCGTCTATCGCCCGCGTGTATTCCTCCCGCGTCATAAATCCGCGCGGGAGTTTGTAGGCATCGGAGATATAGATGCCGCCGCCGCTGCCCCGCGCCACGTCGATGGGAATGCCCGCAACGGTCATCTCGTCGATATAGCGATACACGGAACGGACGGAAATATCGTACTTTCCCGCCAGCTCGCCCGCGCTCACGCGCCGCCGCGCGAGCAGGTCGAACAGGATATGGATCATGATCTCGTACTTCATGCTGTGCTCCCGAAAAATTTCTTAAAAAAATTTTATCATATATGACAATAACTGTCAAGTATGATGCGTAGAATAGGGAGTATGAAAACGCTCTCTATGGAAAAATTTCTCGAGGACAAGCGCCGCGCCGTATACGCCGCGCGCAATTTGCAGCTTGCGGAACAGCTCCGCCAAGATGGCTCCTTTGAGGGGGCATTTGCCCGCCTTTGTGCGATGCAAGGTCTTGCCGCGCCCGCAGTGCGGCAGGAGGCGCCCGTCTGAGGGGAAAATTTTACACTTTTCCGCGCAGCTGTTTGACAAAGCGCTTCCCGCGGTGTATAATAAGGGCATGAAACATTCGCTCGCAGTTGCAATCTACGGCTATTTGTATTACGTCTGTCCGTAATACTCTTTCCGCGCGTAGAGAAGACGGGGCAACGGACGGTTTACGCGCGGCGTGAGCCGTTTTTTTGTACGAAAAGAGCAAAGAGAGGAGAAACTATGCAGAACGTGATGGACGCCCTGCGCGCGCGGGGCTTTATCAAGCAGACGGTGTACGAAGAGGAACTCTACGAAAAGCTCGGGAGCGAGAGCGTTCCCTTTTATATCGGGTTCGATCCGACGGCAGACAGCCTGCATGTGGGGCACTTTTTAACACTCATCGCCATGCGCCATATGCAGGATGCGGGGCACCGTCCCATCATTCTCATCGGCGGCGGCACGGGCATGATCGGCGATCCCTCGGGCAGAACGGATATGCGCACGATGATGACGCGCGAGACGGTGGAGCACCATGTGGAGTGCTTCAAAAAGCAGATGGCGCGCTTTATCCGCTTTGAGGGGAAGAACGGTGCCATCGTCGTCAACAATGCAGATTGGCTCCTGAACCTCAATTATGTGGACTTTTTGCGCGATATCGGCGCGTACTTTTCCGTCAACAAGATGCTCACGGCGGAGTGCTACCGCTCGCGCATGGAGAAGGGGCTCACCTTCCTCGAATTTAACTATATGCTCATGCAGGCGTATGATTTCCTCGTCCTAAACCGCAAGTACGGGTGCCTCTTGCAGATGGGGGGAGACGACCAGTGGAGCAACATTTTGGCGGGCGCCGATCTCATCCGCAGAAAGGAGCGCAAGGCGGCATTCGCCGTAACGTTTACCCTGCTCACCACAAGCGAGGGCAAGAAGATGGGCAAGACGCAGAAGGGCGCCGTCTGGCTGGACGAGAACAAGACGAGCCCGTATGAGTTCTACCAATATTGGCGCAATACCGACGATGCCGACGTGGAAAAATGCTTAAAGCTCCTCACCTTCCTGCCTTTGGAGGAGATCGCTTCCCTCTGCGCGCACAAGGATGAGCGCATCAACCGCGCCAAGGAGGTGCTCGCCTTCGAGCTCACCAAGCTCGTCCACGGCGAGGAGAAGGCAAAGGCAGCCGAGGCAGAGGCGCACGCCGCATTCGGCGGCGAGGGGGAGATGCCCGAGCGCGCCATCCCCGCTTCGGCAAAGACGGTGCTCGATGCGCTGCTTGCGGCGGGGCTGTGCAAGTCCAACGGCGAGGCGCGCAGGCTCGTCGAGCAGGGCGGCGTTACCGTAAACGGCGAAAAGGTGACGGATGCCGCCGCACCGCTGCCCGCCTTCCCGTTCACCCTCTTCAAGGGCAAGAAGGTGCGCCTTAAAATTATTTGCAATGAGTTATAAGAGCATTTCGGGTACCCATGTCTGCGAGAGGGTCGTCGAAAAGTCGCGCTTCCTCGCCTACGCCGCGCATACCGCGGGGGAAGAGGAGGCGCGTGCCTTTTTGGCGGGCGTGCGCGCGGAGCACCCGCTCGCGACGCACGTCTGCTACGGCTTTGTCGCCGACAGCCTCGGCAATTTGCAGCGCTTTTCCGATGACGGCGAGCCGCAGGGCACGGCGGGGATGCCCATTTTAAGCGTCATCAAGGCGCAGGGGCTTTATGAGACGGCGGTCGCCGTCGTGCGCTATTTCGGCGGCATCAAGCTCGGTGCGGGCGGGCTCACGCGCGCCTATGCCTCTGCCGCGGCGGAGGCGGCGGACGGGGCGGAGAAGTGCCTCTACGATCTCTGCCGTGAGCTGGAGCTGCGCGTGGGGTACCCCGAAGTCAACGCACTGCTGCGCGCCGCGGAGGGGCGGTGCATCGTCAAAGAGCGCCGCTTTGCAGAGGATGCCGCCCTTCTCGTGCAGGTGCGCGCGGGGGAGGCGGAGGCGTTCTGCGCCCATCTTACAGAGGCGCTCAACGGAAGAGTACAAATTTTTGAGAAGGCAGCATATTTTTCGCCCTTTCCGCTTGAAAAATAAGGAATAAAGTACTATAATAGGGGGGTAAAGTGCGATCTACGGTCGCAAGAGGTGAAGTCATGCAGGTCATTCAGAGAAAGACGTTGAAAGAGAAGCCGCCCAAGGGGACGGCGCTCGGCTTCGGTCACTATTTCACCGACTACATGTTTACGATGAAGTACACTGCCGAACAGGGCTGGCACGATGCCAAAGTGGAGCCAAACGAGCCCAAACCTTTCGATCTCGCCACGAGCATCTTCCACTATGCGCAGGGGATTTTCGAGGGGATGAAGGCATTCTTGCAGCCGGATGGCTCCATCGCCGTCTTCCGCCCCGAAGAAAATTGGGCGCGCATGAACCGCTCGGCAACGCGCATGTGCATCCCCAACTTCCCCGAAGAAGTCGTGGAAGAGGGCTTGGAGACCCTCCTCAAATTGGAAAAGGATTGGATCCCCACGGAGGCGGGCACCGCGCTCTATATCCGCCCGACCATCGTGGCGACGCGCGTCATGCTCGGCGTGCATGCCTCTACCGAATATCTCTTCTTCATCATCCTCTCGCCCGTCGGCAGCTACTATGCGCACGGGCTCGAGCCCACAAAGCTCATCGTCGAAGATTATTACACCCGCGCAACGCTTGGCGGCACGGGCGAGGCGAAGTGCCTCGGCAACTACGCCGCCTCCATGAAGGCGGGCGAGGTCGCCGAAAAGAAGGGGTTCGATCAGGTTTTGTGGCTGGACGCCAACGAGAAGAAATATGTCGAGGAAGTGGGCAGCATGAACATGTTCTTCGTCATCGGCGGCGAAGTCGTCACGCCCGCGCTCGTCGGCTCCATCCTGCCCGGCATCACAAGAAAGAGCAGCATTCAGGTGCTCCGCGATAAGGGCTATAAGGTGACGGAGCGCCGCATCTCCATCGACGAAGTCATCGAAGCGCAGAAAAACGGCACGCTCGACGAGGCGTTCGGCACGGGTACCGCGGCGGTCATTTCGCCCGTCGGGCTCATCCGCTACAAGAATACCGATTATATCATCAACGGCGGCAAGATGGGCGGCATCACCAAGATGCTCTACGATACCATTACGGGCATCCAATACGGCAAGCTTCCCGATCCATACGGTTGGAGAAAGATCATCCGCTGAATTTTACGGCATAAAAAAACGGGCGTAATGCCCGTTTTTTGTTTTGTCTGGATTTACAAGGCGCGGATGCTCTCCACGGGCTTGCGTCTTGCCGCGTTGAACACGGGCAGGAAGGTCGCCACAAAGGAGGTCACAACGGCGATGCCGAGCATCACGAGCCACGAGAGGGGACCGAACACAAAGATGCTTGCCCCAATGGTGCCCGCAACCGAATTATTGAGCGCGCCGCACACCACAAAGCTTGCGATCATGGCGAGCACAAAGCAGATCGCCGTGATGATGATGGACTCGGAGTAGAAGATCTTGAACACGTCCGCACTCCGCGCGCCGACTGCCCGCAGGATGCCGATCTCCTTCTTCTTGTTTGCAATAGAGACGGAGATGAAGTTGAACAGCAGCAGCATTGCAAACGCGGCAAGCGTGATGCCGACATACAGGAAGATGCTGGAAAGCTGCTTGATCATGCCGTTGACCAAGCTCAGGTTTGCCGAGATCGCCGAATTGATGACGATGAGCGAATCCGTCTCGGCGTCCACTTTGCCGTCCGCTTGGATGAGCGTGCGCAGCAAGCTCTCTTGTTCGGGGAAGGGGATGGAGACCGCGGCATAAATGGCGTCTTCGGGCACCACATATTTCGTCTCTTCCTGCGTGCGAGAGCCGCCTCCGCTCTCTTTGTTGGCGGCTTGGATGAGCGAAGCGCAATCGTTTGCAGAAAGGTATGCGGCGCTATAATATTGCCCCGCCATAGAGCCGTAATAAAAGCCGACGACGGTGTATGTGCCGATCTCCTGCGAGAGGTCTTCAAACATCAGCGAATATTGCAGGGCGGGCATGAGTTCGATCCCTTCCGATTCTTCCAGCGTTTCCAAATATGCAAGATAGTCTGCGTAGCCTTTGCATGCTGCGGCAATTTCTTCCTCGGTCGCAGGGCGTTCACCTAACCAATCGCCGGTTATGGGGTCATTTTCGGAAATCGTGCCGGAATTTAAGATCTGCGAATAATTTTCCGGCATTTGATTTGCATGCTGCTCGATTTGATTTGCAAGATCGCGTAATTCTTGTGCTTCCGTTTGCGCTCCTTGATTTTGCAACTCGCCTGCCTGGGTGCGGAGATCGTTTATAAAGTTCCAAGGGTCTAAATAGCCGCTTGCAACGCCATACGAGAGAACGATCTCGCCGTCTTTCAGCGTGGCATCCGTTCTGCCGTCAAAGAAGAGGACGCTCGGCTGTGCTCCCTTGGAAGGGGGCAGAGAATTGACTTGATTGATGTTTTGGCTGCCTTCGCTGCCATCCATGGTTGCCGAAACGCTGCGGTAGAGGGGCTCAAATCCATAATCGGCCATGTTATCCTCTTCGCGCACAAAGTCGGCATAGTGCGCTTCGTAGAACGCCTCGGAGACGAGCGCATATTTGCAGAGGTTGTATGCAAAGCTGCTTGTAAACGCATAAGCGTCGTTCGACTGCCCGCCTTGCTGCGTCTTTAAGTCATCGTATTCCTCGGGCGGATCGCATTGGAAGACGCCGCGGATGGTCAGCTCTACGGCATTTTCTGAGGAATACATATCTTGGCTGAGGAACAGCTTTTTGCCGATAATGGAGTTATAATCGCTCAAAGCCACTGCGGCGCTCTCTTTTTCGGCGTCGTCGTAGAGTTTTGCCGCCTTTAAGCTATCAAAGGTGTACGAGGAGATGATAATATCGTTCGCGCCGAGGGAAGAAAGATCTGTCTCGCTCGTCAGGAGATTGCCGTAGAAGCTGCTGCCGAGTTCGGCAAAGCCGTTGAGCTTAAAATCGTAATAGTTGCTGTTAAATTTGTTGTCCGCGCCTACGTTCACGGGCGTGAATGTAGGTGTGTATTCGGGATTGGAATAAGTGAAGGTCGCAACAGCGCCCTCGCCGTACTGTTTGCGATATTCCGCAAGCTCCGCAGGCGTAAAGTTGGTATCTTTTTGATAGCGGTAGTTGTTGCGGTAGGTCTCTTCGCCGTTTTCGTACCGTACATCGACGTACTCATATTTCTTTTTGAGCATCAGCGAATCGTACCCGGAGTCGAGGTATGTATTGAGCGAAGTCTCGGTCGCATTGTAGAAGGCGAGCGTCGAGAACAGCCCGAAGAGGGTGAACGCGACGAACGAAAGCAGAATGGTAAAGAGGAGGCGGAAGGGCTTTATCTTCATGCCGCTTGCGCCGATGCGGATGGCGTGGCGCACGGGCAGTTTAGAGCGGATAAAGCGGCTGTCTTCGGGCGCATATGCCTTGGCGGCGAGCTTCTCTTCCTCGGTATCTTTGAACGCCTCGCGGGCGCCGTTCTCGTCGATGCGGGCGGCTTTGCGGAAGTCTGCGATCTCCTTTTTGCCGTTGGTGATGATCACATCCTCCGTAGAGGCGGCGAGGAAGCTGTTGATCTTATCGATATCGCTCTTAGAGAGCTTGCTGCCGCTCTTAATGGAGATGGTATCTTCCCCGACGAAGCTCACGTTGTCGCTCGCGGGCGTGGCGGCGATCTTCGTCTTCGTCACGTCGGAGATGATCTTCCCGTCTTTGAGTTCGATGATGCGGTCGCCGTAGATCTCGGCAAATTCTCTGTCGTGCGAGACGACGATCACGAGCTTTTCTTCGGAGAGCTTTTTCAGCGTGTCAAAGACCTGTTTTCCCGTGTTGGAGTCGAGCGCGCCCGTCGGCTCATCCGCCATGATGATCTCGGGGTTTTTGACGAGCGCACGCGCAATGGCGACGCGCTGCTTCTGCCCGCCCGAAAGGGTATTGGGCTTGCGCTTTGCAAAATTTGAAAGCTCCACTTGCTCCAAAATGGCGGCAACTTCCTTCTTATTCTTGTTCTTGCCCTGCAATTCAAGGGCGAGGGCAATGTTATCTTCCACGGTAAACTCATCGAGAATGTTATACTCCTGGAAGACGAAGCCAACGAAGGTGTTGCGGTAGCTATCGAAGTCAGACTGCGAAAAATCTTTGCTGCTTCTGCCTTTGATGATGATCTCGCCCGAATCGGGCGCGTCCAAGCCGCCGCACAGGTTGAGGAGGGTAGACTTACCGCTGCCAGATTTCCCGAGCAGGAAGACCATGCCTTTTTCCTCGAACTTGACGGAGACGCCGTCGAGCGCGCGCACTTCGGTGCCGCCCTTGGACTTATAGACTTTTGTCAAGTCCTTAATTTCCAACATGTTTCCATTCTCCTTATTATAAAATACAGGTAAGTCCATTATACCCCCCCCCCGCATTTATTTGTCAAGCGTTTCAAATATAAATAAAGAAAATGATTCGAAAATTTTTTTCCGAACGTGCGTTCATTTTTTGTTTAGCGCGGGGGTTTTTGCGGTATAATACCCATGAAAAGAAAGTGGGGGGAGCGCTCCGCGGAGGGCTCCCGCAACAGGAGGATGGAGTATGGATGCAAATAAATTGACGCAAAAATCGTTGCAGGCGCTGCAAAGTGCGCAGAGCCTTGCCACGGAGTACGGCAACCCGGAGCTCACCGCGCTGCACTTGGCGCATGCGCTCATGGAGCGCGACGGGCTCGTATTCCGCATTCTCAAGCGCACGGGCGCAGATGCCGAAGGGTTTGCCGCCGCACTCCAAGAGGCGGTGGAGCGCCTTCCGCGCACTTCGGGCGGCTCGCAGCCTTATGCGACGCCCGCACTCACCCGCCTGCTTGCCGAGGCGGAAAAGCTCGCCGCGGGGATGAAGGATGCGTATATCTCCGTCGAGCACCTCTTTTTGTGCCTGTTCGATAGCGATGAGCGCGGCTTAAAGGCGCTTTTTTCCCGCTTCGGCATTACGAAAAATGCGTTTTTGGCGGGGCTCAAGGAGGTGCGCGGCAACCAGAACGTGACGAGCGACAACCCCGAAGAGACGTATGAGGCGCTGGAGAAGTACGGCACCGATCTCACCAAGCGCGCCCGCGAACACAAGCTCGAGCCCGTCATCGGGCGGGACGAGGAGATCCGCAACGTCGTGCGCATCCTCTCGCGCAAGACAAAGAACAACCCCGTGCTCATCGGCGAGCCGGGCGTGGGTAAAACGGCGATTGCAGAAGGGCTTGCGCAGCGCATCGTCAAGGGCGACGTGCCCGAAACGCTGAAAAACAAGACGCTTTTCGCCCTCGATATGGGCGCGCTCATCGCAGGCGCGAAGTACCGCGGCGAGTTTGAAGAGCGCCTCAAAGCCGTGCTCGCGGAAGTCACCAAATCCAACGGCAACATTCTGCTCTTTATCGACGAGCTGCATACCGTCGTCGGCGCGGGCAAGACGGACGGCGCGATGGATGCGGGCAACCTCTTAAAGCCGCTGCTTGCGCGCGGCGAGCTGCACTGCATCGGCGCGACCACGCTCGATGAATACCGCAAATATATCGAAAAGGATGCGGCGCTCGAACGGCGCTTCCAGCCCGTGCTCGTCGGCGAGCCGACGGTGGAGGATACCATCTCCATCCTCCGCGGGCTTAAAGAGCGGTTCGAGATCTTCCACGGCGTGCGCATTCACGACGATGCGCTCGTCGCCGCGGCGGTGCTTTCCAACCGCTACATTACAGATCGCTTCCTGCCCGATAAGGCGATCGATCTTGTAGACGAGGCGGCGGCGATGATCCGCACGGAGATCGACTCCATGCCCGCCGATATGGATGCGATGAACCGCAAGATCGCCCAGCTCGAAGTGGAGGAAAAAGCACTCTCCAAGGAGCAGGATAACCTCTCCAAGGCGCGGCTCGAGGCGCTCAAAAAGGAGCTTGCCTCCCTCAAAGAGACGTTCACGGCAATGAAGACCAAGTGGGAGGACGAGAAGAACTCCATCCGCGCCGAGAAGGAACTCAAAGAGAAGATCGACCGCATGAACGGCGAGATCGATTCGCTGATGAACGCGGGCAGGTACGAAGAGGCTTCGCGGCTCAAATACGGCGAGCTCGTCGAGCTCAACAGGCGGCTCGAGGCGGCAAAATCCTCCGTCAATGCCCGCGAGGATGCGCTCTTGCAGGATGAAGTCACCGAAGAGGAGATCAACCGCATCGTCGCCCGCTGGACGGGCATCCCCGTAGCAAAGCTCAAAGAGGGCGAGCGGGAGAAGATCCTGCGCCTTCCCGAAGATCTGCACCGCCGCGTGGTGGGGCAGGACGAGGCTGTGAGCAAGGTCTCCGATGCCATTCTCCGTTCGCGGGCGGGCATCTCCGATCCCAACCGTCCCATTGGCTCCTTCCTGTTTCTCGGTCCTACGGGCGTGGGCAAGACGGAGCTTGCAAAATCGCTCGCCGAGAATTTGTTCGATGACGAGAAGAACATCGTCCGCATCGATATGTCGGAGTATATGGAGAAGTTCTCTGTCTCCCGCCTCATCGGCGCGCCTCCCGGTTATGTCGGGTACGAGGAGGGCGGCACGCTCACCGAAGCGGTGCGCAGAAAGCCGTATTCCATCGTGCTCTTCGATGAGATCGAGAAGGCGCACCCCGATGTGTTCAATATCCTCTTGCAGATCCTCGATGACGGACGGGTGACCGATTCGCAGGGCAGAACGGTGGATTTTAAGAACACCATCATCATTCTCACCTCCAACCTCGGCTCGGAATATATCATGGAGGGGATCGAGAACGGCGAGATCGGCAAAAAGGCGCGCGAGCAGGTGGAAGCGCTCCTCAAACGCTCCTTCCGCCCCGAATTTTTGAACAGGCTGGACGAGATCATCATGTTCTAGCCGCTCACGCGGGAGAATATCGATAAGATCGTGGAGATCCTCT
>CALVLO010000020.1 GCA_944338265.1 uncultured Clostridia bacterium | reverse complement strand
CGAACACAGAAGTTAAGCTCTCTTACGCCCAAAGTACTTGGTCTAACGACCCGGGAGGATAGGTAGTTGCCACCTTTTATTGCCCCTTAGCTCAGTCGGTAGCCCAATCGTACAGGTTTGTGCGGTAAGACTATCGAAGAAGAACCCAGCGAGGTCGAGGACTCGCAGGGGCAAACACAACATGTGGTAGTTGTTGAGCTAAACGACCACGACATATAGTGCCCCTTAGCTCAGTCGGTAGAGCATGCGGCTGTTAACCGCAGTGTCGACAGTTCGAGTCTGCCAGGGGCAGCCATGATTGCAGACGAAAAGGCTGCAAAATAAAAAAACCATGAAAAACAATGCGTTTTTCATGGTTTTTTGCTGTTTAAGAGGCAAAAATAGGGGATTTTTGGAAGTGGATCAAGGCACAACGTGTGAAGTGTTTTTGAAAGGTGATGAGAAATCGGATATTATTGTCTTTTGCTGCACGGAATTTCAGCAAGAATATTTTTCGGAAAAGGATTTTCGCGAAAAGGCAAATATCCATGGGAAATGCTTGAAAGATATATGGGATGAAGTTCAGAATCCAAGATTTATGTAAAAGGGGAGAAAATGTTTGAATACACGGAATATGAATTACAAAAGAGAAGAAACAAGCAGGAGCTTGTGCGTAACGAATTCAAAACGGTAGGGAAGTATCAGATCCCGCCGATACGCAAACAGGACATCGACCTCGATACGATCAGTTTGATAAGTTTTTCTGATATAAAGCAGGACGATAAAGAAAACGCTTATAAGACCGTCCACTTTTTTACCTATGATTGGCTGTTTGACAAAGTGTATGAAAAGGCAGCCGATTGTGCAGAAAAATTAAAACAATATTATGCGTTACTTTCACCGGATTTCAGTATGTTTACGGATATGCCGAAAGCATTGCAGATTTACAGCGTATTTAAGAATAGATGGTGCGGCGCATATTGGCAAAGTCTTAGATCGCGCGTGATTCCGACGATCAGCTGGGGCGATGAAAGCAGTTTTGATTTTTGCTTCGATGGAGTGGAAGAAGGGGCAACGGTCGCCGTTTGCACATATTATCGGGAAAATTGCGAAGAGGAGTTTATGCTCGGATATAATCGGATGTTAGAAGTGATCAAACCGCGATCGATCATTTGTTATGATGAGCCGTTCTGTTCTATGAAAGGAAATATAAAGCCTTTTTTGCCTACAACGTATGAATGGACAAAATCGCTGGGGTGGCAGGATCAAGCAAAGTTTTATATGGAAAAACATACAAGAAATATTATTCAGAAATAAGATAGTTCGAGTCTGTACAAGAAATGAGTAAAAATATCTTTTTGGTACAAATTTGGCAAAATCCCCGCATGCCAAAACGGTATGCGGGGATTTTTATGTTGCCGCGGCGGGCTTGTGCTGCGGCGTGGTGGCGGGAATGGGAAGGGCAGGCATGCTTGCGTTCTAAAAGCCGCGGAGCATGGCGGAATTACGCAAGCAGCGTTTGCATGAGTTGGCTTTATAGCAGCGGTGCGATGCGGCAACAGAAGGCGATAGAAGACGATAGAAGACAAGAAAATAAGGTAAGGGCGCCCGCGGCATTTGCTGCGGGCGCCCCGTTAGGAGGGAGATATGATCGGAAGACCGATCTCGTGTAAGCATAAGTTTTTCATAAGTTGGCGCGGTGCGCCGCCTAAGGCGCTCTTTCTGCCGCTAAATGCCGCAAGAGGCACGCGCCGTTAATTTGCGTTGCTGCGCTTCATTGTGCCGTCTGCCGTGGCATCAACGCGCCTGCGTTTGCAACAATTTCCTACGAAATATGGCAAGACAGAAATCACCATTTTTTGTATTTATGCAGGAACAATTTTAGTATAGCACATTCAAATGAGCGGGGGTATACGAAAATCGCAACTTTTTTCAAGTTTTTCAAAGAAATTTTCAACCGAAACGGATTGCGCCGTTTTTCGGAATGCAGCAGCCTTTCAGGGGAAGATGCGTCGCTGTGCGCAGGATAAAAAAAGCTCCGCGCAAACTGCTCGGAGCGGTGTCGCCATGATGGCTTTGGGTGTATGGGTAATCGCGTTTCTTCTCCCGCTCCTCTGCTTTGGGGTGCGAAAGGGGCGCGGCCCGAAGCATGCGTGCCGATCTCTCCGCTTCAACTTTCGGAGATGGCGGGAAACAGCGCCTCTCCGCCCGCGAGCAAGATCATTTTGATCGCGTCGGCGGAATAGTCGTCTGCGATCACAGTGAGCGGTTTATTCAGTATGCCGCGGGCAAGCACTTTTACCGCCGTTGCCTTTGCAGGGAGCAGCCTGCGTTCCCGCATTGAGGTAAGATCTGCTCTTTCGCCTGCCGAAAAGACGGCGGAGAGCGCATCGAGATTGACGATATATTTCCTGCCTGTCCGTCTTGAGTGCTTGTGCAGGTTGTCTTGCGGTGGGGGAGGCATTGCGCCTTCGGGCAGAGCGATGCGTTCTTCGGCGACCGCCTTGGCTTCGACGGCAGGAACGTGCTCGCGGCGTTCAAAGCCCGCCCAGATGAGTGTATAGCCTTCTTCTAAGGGCGCGCCGCCCTTCGTGCGCAGCCGGATCAGTCCGCGGGCAAGCAGCGTAGAAAAGGGCGTAAACGGGAAATCTGCTGCCGTGAGTCCGCCATCTCTTCCGTGGAGGAGTGCCATGCCGTCTGCCGTGCGGGCGATGAGCGCCTGCGCATAATTGAAGCTGCGCGGCGAGCGCACTTTCAGGCGCGTCGGGACCGCGGCATATTTTTTAACGGCGGAGACGTCGATTGCATTGTACTTGGTGTTCACATATGCGGCGGGGTCGAGCGGGAGGTGGAGGCAAAGCGTCTTCCCCTTGATGGCGATTTTGGCGACGGTGCGCCTGCCGCATGTGAAGGAGGCATATGCCCAAGAGATGCGGCAGCGTACATTCCGATATCCGAGCAGCTGATTTGCCAATGCGGCATATCGCGCTTTGAGCGTGCCGTCGGCAAGCAGCAGCCGTGCCCGAAAAGAGCGATCGTAGCTACCGTAAACGATGCGGGAGGCGTCGCTGTAAGCGGTCTCTATGGCTGGCGCTTCGGGAAGCGCCTCCATGTTCGGCTGCGGCGGGCAGCTGTCCTGCTCGCCTGTATCCGCTTCCTGCATCGCCTTTGTTTTGTTTGCATGACGGAGCGCAGTGGCAAGATGCAGCGCAAGTAACGCGCAGAGGATCATGAGCAGCGCCGTACAAATCGCCTGCCCGTGCAAGGAAACGCCGAGAAGACGCGCCGTGTTTGCAACATTCATGAGTTGCGCCTCCTATTTGTTTGCCTTGCGGTTTTTGATGAGGCGGACGATGAGGATGATCGCGAGAATGGCTGCGACGCCCGCGAGGGAAAGGTTGATTGCCATATATATGAGTGCGGCGCGGTCATCCCCCGAGGCGAGCAGATCGACCCGTTCTTCGAGATCGGCATCTTTGCCGCTCAGCTCTTCTTGCATGGCATCGAGGGCGTTCTGCAATTTCTGTAAGCCCGCCATGAGCGCTTCGTCCGCTGCCCGATATGCCGTTTCCAACGCATCCAAACGCGCTTCGATGACGTCGTTTTGCGCCTCAAGCTCGGACATGGTGCCGCGCAAAAGCGTGTCTGCGGCGCTGCATGCCGCATCCAGCGTTTCCAAAGCTGCCTGAAGTTCCTGAATATTCGTCTCCGCATTGCCGATCGCCTTGCGGAGATTTTCCTCCGCAGCGTCAAGGTCTGTCTGTACTTGTTTGATCTCTTCGGAGAGCTGCGCTTGCGCCTGCTCGATCATATTTTGGAGTTCTTGTTTGAGTGCGGCAAGGTCGCTCTCGTCGAAAGGGATCTCGTCCAAGGCTTCGAGTAGTGCCTGCGCCTTTTTCAGATCGGCAGCCAGCGCTTCGATTGCATCGGAATTTGCCGTCTCGGCGCTCTGCAGTGCAGATACCGTGCCGCTCAATTCTTCCAATGCGTGTTCCGCTTCGGCGATCTGCGCCTGCAGCGTGTCTCCCGCCCGCCATACGGCATAGAGCGTGATGCCGCCCTCGGGCATCAAGAAGCCGTCCGTTTCAAAGCTGCCGTCCGTGTAGGGGTGATCGGCGGCGGCATCGCGCGGGGAAGCGCTCCAACCGAGGAAGATATAGCCGTAGCGTTCGGGGATCTCGGCAGGGAAGGCGACCGTTTCGCCCGCAAAGTAGGCGTTGCCGTCTGTGGGCACGCCGCTGCCGCCGTTGGCATCGTAAGTCACGCGCCACTTGGGGTTTTCGGCAAAGACGGCATACAGGGATATCTGCGTGCCGTCTGTTTCGGAGAGGCTGTGCGCGATGTACTGCCCGTTTGTATACACCGTCGCCGTGCTGCCGGGGTACGTTGCCCAACCGGCGAAGGACATATTTTCGGGCGCGGAGATGCGCAATTCTTCTGCCGTCTTCAAGGAGAACGGTGTGCCGTATGTGACGGTTTGCGGCGCGCCGACTTGCTCGGCGCCATTGAAATATACGATGGAATAGGTGACGGGCGCCCACATAGCAAACAGGGAGACGCTGCGCGCGTTGATTTGCCAATCCTTGGGCAGGAAGGCCATATCCGCACCGAAGATCTGTTCGCCCTCGCCGTTCGCCGCGGTATAATAGCCGCAGAAGGCATAGCCGCTGCGGACGGGCGCTTGCAGGGAGGAGACATTTGGCGTTCCGCCAAATTCCACAGAGAAGCTCCCGCCGCCCGTGCCGCCTTCCGCCAGGAGCTCCACGGAGGAGATCGTCTTTTCCCATACGGCGTACAACGTGATCGTCCGTCCGTTTTCGGCGGTAAGATCGCGGATGGCAGTTTGGTCGTCGTAGACGGCAGCGCCGCCGCGCTCGAGCGCCCAACCGACAAAGGAGTGCCCCTCCATGGTAAAGGTATTTTCGGCAAGGGTGCTCTGCGTGCCGTAGGTATGTGCGCTCTCTTCCATGGTGCCTGCGCCGCCTTCGGCGCTGTATGCGATGCGGTAGGTATTCGCCTGCCATACAGCATACAAAACGATGTCGTTTTCGCCGAATGCGATCTGTTCGTTTGCGGAGTATTCCGCCGCGGTCGCGTTTTCGGTCCGCGCCCAACCGAGGAAGGTATAGCCCGTGCGGGAGGGCATTTGGGCGGAGATCTCCGCCTGCGCGTTTTGCGCATAGCTGTTTGCATCTGCGGGCTGTCCGCTGCCGCCGTTTGCGTCGTAGATGAGGGAGAGCTTGCTGCCGTCTGCAACCGTCACCACGGTATCGCCTGTTACGGTGAAGGTGTATTCCCCGCCGTCTGCATCTGTCAGCGCGCCGTTGATGTACACCTTGGGAGAGGTACCCGTTACGGTAAAGCGGGCGGTCTCCTCGTAAGCGTATGCCTCCTGTAAGCCTTCAATGGTATAGCCGTCGGCGGCGGAAGTGCGGATGGTATATTGCGCCTTTTCCCAAACGGCGTAGAGCACGGCGTCTCCTTCCGCGGGCATTTCGAACGTGTCGCCCACACTGTATTCGGCGGCAGCTGCGTCGCTCGTCCTTGCCCAGCCGAGGAACAAATATCCTGTGCGCGTGGGCGAAATCGCGGTGAGCGTTACCCGCTCGCCCGCGGAGGGGTACACTGCGGGGATCTCGCTCACAAAATCGCCGCCGTTTGCATGATATGTGAGCGCATGGTTATGCTGCCATACGGCGTACAGCGTTACGGGCGCTTCACCCATGGTGAAAGCGCCTCCCGCTTCATATGCGGCGCTTTCGGCGGAAGCCGAAGTCCCCCAGCCGAGAAAGGTGTGGTCGGCGCGCGTCGGTATTTCATCGGGGAGTGAGATCGTCTCTTCCTCGTGTACCTGTATCATGGCGGGGGCGCCGACGCCGCCGTTTGCATCGTAACTCAAGGTGTGCAGGGGCTTTTCCTGCCACGCCGCATATAGCACGACTACGCCGTCCTGCTCTCCCGTGAGCCCGACTGGATAGAGCGTCTCCGCATGGTACATTGCCCAATTCTGCTCGTCGTACATATTCCAGCCGACGAAGTCGAAGTTGCTGCGCGAGAGCGCAAGCGACTGCGCGGAGGGCAGGCAGAGGCTGCCGAACGTCACTGCGGGCAGGGTGGTGATGTAATTGCCCGTGCTGTACAGTTGGACGGTATAGGTGACGGGATTCCACTGTGCATACAGCTCGAGATCACCGTCCGTTGTGAATTTCTTATCCGCCAGAGCCTTGCCGTCCGCGCCGTAGTATTGTGCGCCGCCCGTTTCCGCATCGAAATAGCCGAGGAAGTTATATCCGTGGCGTGCGGGGAGGGAGGGGAGAGCGGGGAGCGCGCTATCGAACGTTGCGCCGACCGAACCGGAGTTGCTGCCGCCCGTAGCGTTCAGCGAGATCGTATAGGCGTTGGCTTCCCATACGCCGTAGAGGGCGATCTCCCCATCCGTCGCGAGCGTGCTCACGCTTGCCCCGTCCGAATAAGCCGTGCCTTTGCCGTCCCGTTGCGTATTCCAGCCGAGGAACGTCCACCCCGTGAGCGAAAAGCTGTTCATCGTAAGTTTGCTCGGCGTATCGTAGGTATGGGTGCTTCCGCCTGTGCTGCCCGCCACTTCCGTGCTTGCGCCAGCGGGCTTGTTGGCATCGTATGTGACCGTATAAGTGTTTGCCTGCCATACGGCATAGAGGGTGATCTCCCCGCCGCTTTCTGCAACGAGCGTGCTTACGCTTGCCTTGTTCGGATAAGCCGTGCCTTTGCCGTCCTGTTGCGTATTCCAACCGAGGAACGTCCACCCTGCAAGCGAAAAGCTGTTTTCCGCAAGCGCGCTCGGCGTATCGTAGACATGGGAGGAGGGTCCCGTTGCGCCCGCAACTGCGCCGCTCGCATTGCTCGGACGGTTGGATTCGTAGCGCACCGTATAGGTATTTGCCTGCCATACGGCATAGAGGGTGACGGTGCCGTTTTGCACGGGGGTCAGATTGCTGACCGTCGCGCCGCCGGGATAGGCAACGTCTCCGCCGCCTGCCGTTGCCCAGCCTGTAAACGTCCATCCTGCAAGTGAAAAGCCGTTGATCGCAAGCGCGCTCTGCGCATCGTAGGTATGGTCGCTTTCGCCCGTGCTGCCCGTCACTTCCGCGCTTGCCCCTGCGGGTTTGTTGGCATCGTATGTGACGGTATAGGTGTTTGGCTGCCATACGGCATAGAGGGTGACGGCGCCGTTTTGTTCGGCGGTCAGATCGCTGATGAGCGCGCCGTCTGCATAAACGACGTCTCCGCCGCTTGTCGTCGCCCAGCCCATAAACGTCCAGCCCGTAAGCGAAAATCCGTTTTTCGTAAGCGCGCTCGGCGTATCGTAGGTATGGGTGCTTCCGCCCGTGCTGCCCGTTACTGCCGTGCTCGCCTCTGCGGGCTTGTTGGCGTTGTATGTTACCGTATAAGTATTCGCCGTCCATTTGGCGTAGAGCGTCATTTCTCCTGCCGTTGTATAGGTTGCGGTGCTTTTGCCTTGGTCGGAGTAGTACTGCGTGCCGCCGCCTTCTTGTGCGGTAAAATACCCGCCGAAGCGATAGCCCGTGCGGACAGGGGGCGCGATCTCGGGCATGGCGGCATTGTATGTCGCCTGAACGGAACCTGTGCCGCCCGTGCCGCCTTCTGCTTCCAATGTAACGGTATATTGCTTGGGTACGCCTCTTGCAGCGATCCCGATGTCATCTGTAATATACTTGCCGTAGATGGTCAGCCTGCCCGTTTGCCGGTTGTATGTATACGCTGTATTTGCCGTAAGTTCGGCGTCACCCGCCGTCACGCGGATGGAGGCAGGCAGGCTGTAACCCGTCTTCGCGGAAAGCGTAGCGGTGTAGTCTGTGCCGTATGTTGCAGTCGTTAAGCCTACCTGCGCTACATTTTCGTGAGTGGTCGTCACCTGCATTGTTTTGTAATAGGGCAGCGTGGCGGGCGAGCCGCTGTAAGAGACCGTGCTTTGGTTGCCCGCTTCGTCTGCAACGGTGCAGTTTTCGACTCCTAAAAAGCTGATTGTACCATTCTGCTTTACGCTCGGGATAACAAAGGAATATGTCACGGTACCGATCCCGCCCGCAGTGGAAAGCGTATGTCCGCTTGCCGTAACTTGTGTTCCTGCCACAGAGATCTTTGCTGTTCCGGCGTTCGTTACGGAAACTTTTTCGTCAAAGGAAACGGAGTACGAAACGGTATCGCCCTTGATTGCCCCGCCTCGTTCTGTAATGGCGGGATTTTCCACCAAAGCCGAACTTGTCGCCTGCGGCGCCTTTGTATCCGTCAGATAGCATTGCAAACCGCCGATGAAGGGGCGGGCGGCGAGGCTGCCGCGGTTGGAGACGTAGTAGCGGATAGAAGCCGTATCGGCGGGAACGGTTTGATCGGAGATGCTCAGCGTCACAGCGCTGCTCTTGATCTCTCGTTTTTCCTCTATAGCGTGAATTTGTTCTCCTGCGGCATTGTCGAAGAACAGCTTTAAGGAGACCTGATGTGTCGCCGCTGCCTGTCTGTAGTTGACGGAAGAGGCGGAGATCTTCAAATCGCCCTTGGCTGCCTTGATTCTGTCGGCGTCGGAAAGGGTGATCCTATACCAAACGCCGTTGTTATAATGGCTGTTGCCGATGTCGTCGTCGCCGTTGTTTGCTTGGATGCCCCAACCGTAGCTTTCGGTTTCTAATTTCACTTCGCTGTGGGTATAGTGGCGGGAATACGGATAGACGTGACCGACGTTTTGCCAACCGAATGCCGCCAGAGATTTCGTCGACTCTTTGCCCGTGCCGTCGCTCACATAGATGAGGTTGTTTGTCGTCTGTGTGCCATGCCATTCGCCGTTTGTGTTTGTTCCGTTGCTGCTGTTTTCCGCCTGCGCCGAAACCGTCGGGCGGAGCAACAGCGCGCCTGCCAAAATGCAGAGTGCCGCAAGCGCCATCACCAATACGAAGCGCCATCCCTTTTTTACCGTCATAAAGTACCTCCCTTGTCTTACGGAAGAGCTTTCCGGGGTAGTTTCCATCAGCGATTGTACCACAGAGCGGCATACGGCGAAAAGAATAATCCCCCCGCGCGCGGCATTCTTAACAATTCTTTACAAACGGAATGCGGAGACGTTCGTTGCAGCGCTTGCATGGGGGGGGGTAATTTGCTATACTGTAAGGGAGGAATATGAACCCGATTTTTCCTTACGGGAGCACAACAATGGCGGCGGAGAGGAGGGCGCGCATGAATTACACCATTTACGGCAGAAAGCTGCTTTTTGTGGAAGACGATGAGCAATTAAAGGCAGAAATGACCGCGCATTTTTCTCCTCGGAATACCGTCTTTACGGCTTCCGACGTGGAAGGCGCCGTCAGCCTTTTGGAGCACAAGGGGAATTTCGACGCCGTCGTTTTGGACCTGATCCTCAAAAACAGCATGGGGCTGGAGCTCTTTGGGGCATTTCCCGTATTGCCGCCCGTCATCATCCTCACTTCTCTGAGCGGGGAGGAGAACATGTTTGCGGGGCTCACGTCGGGTGCAGCCGATTATGTGGTAAAGCCCTGTTCCATGCGCCTTTTGGAAGCGCATATCGCGCTGCGGCTGCTGCCCGAGACGGATGCGGTGGAGCGCTTCGGCGCGTTTTCTGTCAACGCCAATACCCGCACGGTCAAATATAAGAATATGTCGGTCTCGCTCACGCCGTCCGAGTTTAACATCCTGTTCTTTCTCGTCAAAAACCGCGGCAGGTATTTTACTGCCGACGAGATCTACGAAAAGATCTGGTGTGCGCCAAGTCTGCATACCACTACGATCCGCGCGCACCTTTCTTCCTTGCGCAGAAAGCTGAAAGCCGCGCTGCCGGCTGCCGATATTGTCCGCACGCAATTTAATCGGGGATATTGTTTTACGGGGGATGATCTATGAAAAAGAACGTAAAAAATCTGCTGCTCCTTTTGGGTCTGTTTTGCGTGTGCCTCGCATTTTCGCTCATTTTGGGCTTTGCGGGGCAAAACGCCATTGAAGATACGCCTGTCCGCAAAAAGGAGATCGCGGGCGTCTCCGTTAATACCGTCAGCGTTCTGGACGTAAACGGGGTGATGCGCATGACGGCGTTCAACTACCTTCCCAACGATTTTGCCGAGCTGAGCGAGACCGTCTCCAATGCAGACGGCGGCACCCCCGCGCGGCGGGGAACGTATCGGTTTTATCTCGATACGCTGTCGATGGAAGAGTGGGCGGAGAGCGGGCGTTTGGAGCATCTCTTGCGTCCGGATGGCAGCTGGCACCTCACCATGTATCTCCCTCCCGTATTTTCCGCGTGCAGTGTGTATGTGCAGTACGAAAATCAGGCGTATCTCGGTGAGATCGATCGGTACAATATCGGGTATTACGTCAACTTTTCCTCGCCGTCCGAATTTGACGAAACCGTCATGCACCGCACTGCCACGCAGCCCCTGTTTCTCGATCTTTCCGTCTCTGCCGAGAGCAAATATTCGCGGGAGTGCGCCGTGACCATCCATTACGAGGCGGATAACGAGAACTTTATCGGGCTCTCGGGCGGGATCTTGATCGGCGAAGACGGGGCTGTCCGCAGAGCCGTTGCGCAGAACCGCTCGATGCTCCTGATCGGCGCGATCATCGGGGCGGCGACGCTGCTCATATTCCTCTTTATTTGTATTTTGAAGCGTTCGCGTGCGTTCGTGCCGCAGCTTCTGTTTGCCATCGGCGTATTTTTGATGCTGTTTTCTACCTACCTGCTGTTCGGATTTTCCGCCGCGCCGTATTTCGTGCTCGCCTTGCGCCGTCTTTCCGTGGCGCTGATCCTCGCCTCCGCCACGCTGTATCTCCCGAAGCGGATAGGGCGCATCCCCGTCTTATACGCTGCGGGTGCCGTTGCGGCCGTCGCGGGCGCGCTGGCGTTCTTCTCGCCCTTTTGTAACGGCGCCTACACCGCCGTGTGCATCGCCTATACCGTTTTGGCGGCGGTCTGCATCGCCGCCGTCCTCGGTTTTACCGCCTTCGATGTGTACAGGGGCAGGCAGTTCGGGCTGCGCCTCAATTGCATGCTCGCCGCAGCGCTGGTTTTGGCAGCACTGTTCCTCGGCGGGTCGTTCCCGCTTTTGGTGTTTTCCCCCGCGTTTTGGCTGTGTATGGGGATGCTCGCCGTCACGCTTGTCCTCGGCTTCCGCGAATTTATTTCCGCCGAGATCCGCAACCGCTATCTTACAGCCAATTTGGAGCAGGAGGTCGAGCGGCAGACGCAGAGCCTGCAAGAGGTCCTCGCCGAACGCGATAAAATTTTGCTGTATGTCAGCCACGATATGAAGAAGACGGTCTCCTCCATGGGCGGCGCGCTTTCCGATTTGCGGCATTGCATTTCCGCGCCCGAGCAGGCGACGAAGGTAGATGACCTTTTGCAGAAAAACACGGAGCTCAAAAAGGATTTTGCCGACCTCGGGAAGTACGGCAGGCAGAATTATATTGCCGAACAATCCGAGGTGCTCAACGTAAGCGCGCTCGTGCAAAAAGTGGCAGCCGACCTTCGCCCCGATTGCGAGGCAAACGGGATCCTCCTAACCGTTTCGCTGCCCGAAAAATTAAATGTCTACGCCAAACGCGCGGCGCTGGAAAGCGTGATCTTCAATTTGATCTTGAACGCCATCGAGCACGCGCTCTGTACGCATCTGTCCGTTACCGCCATTAGACGCAAGGGGATGTGTCGCTTGGAGATCGCCGATGACGGCAGGGGCGTCGCAACGGATAAAAATATTTTCGAGCCGTTTGTTTCGGGCGATGCCTCCGAAGATAATCTCGGGCTCGGTTTGTTCTTGGCGCAGTCAGCCGTCCGCGCCATGCACGGCGAACTGACGTATGAGCGGAGGGATGGCATTACGGTATTTTCCGCAACGTTGCCGCTCGCATAAAGAACGTCGTCCGCAGGCATAAGAGCACAAACGCTATGAAAAATAGGGCGTAAAAGCGGAAACGCTATAAAAATAAGGCAGCCGCCGAGCGCGATGCGCTCGGCGGCGTTCCCCTCATCCGCTTACCTCCCGCCGCAGTTGCGGCGGGAGGTAACCACCTTCCCCCCTAAGGGGAAGGCTAAAAGTAGAAACGCTATGAAAATAAGAGTGGGGGGAACTTCCTTAGAGAGGGAGCCAAGGGAATGGTGCTTGCCTCCCTCGTTGAGGGAGGTGCCCCGTAGGGGCGGTGGGAGTGGGGTTAAGATGGAAAACGCTATCAAAAATAGGGTGTAAAAGCGGAAACTCTATAAAGATAAGGTAGCCGCCGAGCGCGATGCGCTCGGCGGCGGGGATGAGGAAAGGCTTCCCCTTGGGGGGAAGCTCCGCCGTAGGCGGTGATGAGGGGAGACGCTATAAAAAAGAGGTGCTCCTCATCCACCGCAAGCGGTCCCCCTTCCCCCCAAGGGGAAGGCAAGGGCGATCCCCCCTAAGTCCCCCCTTAAAACTCCTGCGGAGTGTTAAGGGGGGTGGGAAGCTCTTTCAGAGAGGGCGCCGAGGGAATAGTGCTTGCCTCCCTCGTGAGGGAGGTGCCCCGTAGGGGCGGTGGGAGTTGGGGCTAAGATGAAAAACGCTATGAAAAAGGGGCAAAACCTTATCCCCACCCTACCCTCCCCTTGGACAACAAGGGGAGGCAAGAGGAAGAGGGGGCGCGGGGAGGCTTAGGTAGAAAACGCTATGAAAAAGGGCGCGGAGAACCACCTTAAAGAGGGTGCTAAGGGGTTTGCTTGCATTCCTTCAAGAGGGCGCAAAGGCAGGGGAGAGAGGTGGATTTTGGCGGGTTTATAGAGTTTTATATCATTTTGAGAAACGCTCCGAGAGGGGGCGTTTTTTGTTCAAATATGGAGGGGGTATTTGTAGATATTGGGGGTGGTATAGTTGCACAAATGCGGGGGTATTTATACAAAAATGGTGCATAAATATCGCGCAAAAAGCGTTGGAAAACATTGACACAGCGGGCAGTTTATAGTAGTTTCATGGCGTAGGATTATGTAGTCTAATTTATAAACTTGTTGTTACTCGGGGGGGGGTATCGGTTATATTGCATTTGTATGTACAATAAGTGCAATATGCAGAACCTCTCTGAACGCTCTCTTGTTTGGCGCGAGAAGCGCCCTGCCGAGGTGCTGTTGGGATAAGATGATCCCCCCTGCCGCCGCGGAGGCGGCGGCTTCCCCCCCTTAAAGCGGCGTTGCCGCGTTAAGGGGGGCGGGGAACTCCCTCAGGCTCGCTTACGCTCGCCAGCTCCCTCCAAGAGGGCGCCAAGTGGTGGGAGAAGGGAGGCGAAGAGTTCCTACAAATCCCTCCGTGAACGTGGCGGAGCTGCTGTTGGGCGATAGCGTTTGGGCGGAAAGCCGCCGAGCGCGATGCGCTCGGCGGCGGGGATGGGAGGAAAGGCTTCCCCTTGGGGGGAAGCTCCGCCGTAGGCGGTGATGAGGGGAAACGCTATGAAAAATAAGGGGATCCCCTCATCCACCGCAAGCGGTCCCCCTTCCCCCGAGGGGGAAGGCAAAGTGGGGAATCCCCCCTAAGTCCCCCCTTAAAACAAGTGTTAAGGGGGGCGGGAATGGAAGGCAACAACGCTGAAAGGCGAGAAGATAGATTGGAAGAATAGAAACGCTATTAAAATCAAGGGTTATCCCCCCTGCCGCCGCGGAGGCGGCGGCTTCCCCCCCTAAAGCGGCGCTGCCGCGTTAAGGGGGGCGGGAAATAGCAATAACGCTGAAAGGCGAGAGGATAGATTGGAAGAATAGAAACGCTATTAAAATCAAGGGTTATCCCCCCTGCCGCCGCGGAGGCGGCGGCTTCCCCC
>CALVLO010000019.1 GCA_944338265.1 uncultured Clostridia bacterium | reverse complement strand
GTTGCGCGGGAGATCTTTGCGCGGGCGGGAGCGCCGCTGCAGACCTTTTATAACCGTTCGGATATGCGCAGCGGCAGCACGCTCGGCATCATCTCCATGGGGCAGGCGAGCATCCTCACCGCCGATATCGGCATCCCGCAGCTTGCGATGCACGCCGCCGTGGAGACCATCGCCTGCGCCGACTTTGATGCCTTAGAAAAGGGGCTTGCGGAATTTTGGAAGCGCCGCATCCTGCCTGCGGGAGACGGCATAACGCTTGCCTGAGCGCGGGATATGAAAAAAGAGCGGAGACCTCCGCTCTTTTTTGATGTTCTTTGCGGCTACGCATCCGTCTTCTTTTCGGGATCGACGGGGAGCTGCGACTGCGCCACGATCTCCTGATAGTACCCATCCTCCGAAAAGTCGCGCGGGCGGGTGTATTCGCCGCCGAGCGCCTCGATGGCATATTTGAGCTCCTGATATTCGAGATAGTTGATATCGTCGCGGTCGATGTATTCGAGCAGCACGGGGAGCGCGCGCTCATCGCCGTAGGCGGCGAGATAGCTCGCGTGCATGGGCACCTCGTCTCCCGTGCGGAACTCCCGCAGCAAGATCTCGAAGATGCGGTCGTCCCGCTCCTTGCAGCGCGAGAGGATCTCGAGCATGCGCTCGCGTTCGACGCCACTCTCGTACAGCGTGAGCGCCCGCGCCTTGGCGGCATCCGCCCCGTTTTTGAGTTGTTCGCTCACGGCATCTTTGATGTCTTCCCCGCGCTCGCCCGCAAGCAGATCGAAATAGGCGGGGAAGGCGCGCACGTTCTCGCCCGCAAGGTTGACGGCGAGCGTAACGAGCTCTTCGTTTTCCGAGGCGAGCAGCGCAAGGAGGGCATCCGGGCAGCCCCTCCCCTCGAGCTCGCGGCACAAAAAGTCGGAGACGGGCACGCCCTCTTCGATATGGCGCACGAGCGTGGAGACGAGCGCATCGTCATCCATCCCCGCATAGTAGCCCTTGGGCGTATTGCCCGCCTTGGCGATATAGGTATCGCCGAATTGCTTATAGAGCTTGGGGATGATGCTCTCCCATTGCTTTTCGGTGTACTTACCCGCATTCATGCGCATATATTCGCCCAGCTTTTCATCGAAAAGCCCGTCAAAATCGATGAGTTTTTTCATTGCGCTACCTCATATCATAAAATTGAGGATCTCTTGCACCGTAAAACGGTTGGCATCGAAGAGCTTTACGATCTCTTCCAGCGAGCGCTCCCCGCCCGCAAGGCGGGATTCGCGGTAGATCGCCGCGGCAAGCGCCTCGCGCTCCTCGCAATAGGAGAGCGCATCGTACTCTTCGAGCGTGCGGTACACATCCTCCGCCGCCGCACAAATCTTGCCCGCGTTTTCATCGCTGAGCAGCGCGAACTTGGCGTATACATCGGCAAACGCCTTCAAAAACGCCTTCTTCTTGCGCGTGCCGATATCGAGCGCGTGCGTGGGGAACTCCTTATAGAGATTGCAGATGACGACGCCGAAGGAATCCTCCTCGTTGCGCTCGGTGAGCGCGTGCAGGATCCCGATCTTGACGAACTCATCCCCCGCGCAGTCGAGCAGCACTTCGCGCAAAAACTCATCTGAACGGGTGCGGTCGGCGACGCGCACGGCAAGCAGCTGCAGCTTCTCGTCCCGCCCCTCCATTTCGTCGAAGGCGAGGCGGAAGCACGTTCCCAGCTCGGAAAGATCGATGAGGCGGTGCGCCTCCCGCTCCTCCACCTGCGAGGCGGCGAGCAGGAAGTTTGCCACCATGCGGTACTCCTCCTCGGGCATGCGGTAGTAATAGGTCATGGTAAATGCCTCGCCATCGCCGTCGCGCAAGGCGCGCATGCGTTCGAGATAGTACTTTGCCACCGCTTTGCGGGGGAAGACCGTCGTTAAAACTTCGAGCGCATCGATCGCCTCTTCCGTCCTTCCGGAGCGGTACGCCGCCGCCGCATAAAAATAGAGGATGCTCTCGTCGTAGGGCAGCCGTTCGCGCAGCAGGGAGAGCTTTTCAAACGCGGGCGCATCCAGCCCCGTCTCGCACAGCGCCGTCGCCACGCGGTACAGATCTTCCGTCGTCTCCGCAGGGAGGGCGGCAAGCCTGCCCGCGACCTCCTTCGCGCCCTCCTTATCGCCGACGGCGCCGAGCACGGCGCAATAGGTCGTGAGCGCCTGCACGTTCTCCGGATGGCTTTTGAGGAGCTCTTCGCAAGAAGCCCTTGCCCCCGCCTCGTCGCCGAGCATGAGCGTGCACATGGCGGCAAGCCCTGCCGCGGAGGGATAATCGGGGCTCGCCTTATCGACGGAGAGCAGCACGCCGCGCGCCTTTTCCAATTCGCCCGTCTTCAAAAGCGCGAGCCCTTCGGCAATGACTTCGGGTTCTGGATCGCCCGCGGCGGGCACGAGCCGCAAGAGCGGGGTGTGCTCCTCTTCGAAGAGCCCGTCCATCCCCGCCATCCCCTCGGGCGAGATCTCTCCGTCTTCGGCGAGCGTGCGCTGATAGTAGATGGCGGACTGCACTTCGTTGCCCATATTCATGAAGGCGACGGCGAGCCCCTCGTAGCCCTCGCCGAAGTCCGCCTCGTTGCAGATATCGAGAAAGCGGAACCACGCATCGGCGGCGGGCTGCCAAAGCTGCATCGCCTCGTAAATATCGGCATACAGCGCCTGCGCATCCGCGCCGGGCGGAAAGCGTTCGCTCCGCTTGTTGAGCATGGCAAGCGCACCGAGGTGATCCCCATCCTGCAAGCGCCGTTCGGCGCCATCCAGGAGCGCTTCCTCGCTCAGTTCAAACTTTTGTACGTTATCGCTCATCGCATCTCCCCGAAGAGGCGCTCTGTCTCCTCCCCGTTAAAAACATGGTCGGTATTGCAATAGTGGCAGTGGACGGTGATCTTGCCGTCCTCCAAGATGGCGCGTTCCGCCTCCGCCCGCCCCATGGCAAGGATGGCAGCCGCAGCGCGCTCCCGCGAGCAATGGCAGCGGAAGCAGATCTCGCGCACGTCCGCATGGTCTGCATGAAAATCGGCGAGGATCCCCTCCGCGCCCCGCTCCGCGATCGCCAAAGAGAGCGCGCCATAGCGCCCGATCCCCTCTTCCGCGCAGCGGATCGCCTCTTCCGAAGCCCCGGGGAGGGGCTGCAAAAACACGCCGCCCGCGCCCGTGCACCTGCCGTCCTGCCCCATCCGGACGCCGAGCGCCACCGCCGTGGGGCGCTGCTCGCTCTCGCAAAAATAGGCGGCGAAATCTTCTGCGATCTCGCCCGAGACGAGCGCGCACGTCCCCACAAAGGGAATGCCCGCGCCGTCATCGCGGATGACGGTGAGCGTGCCATTCTTTCCCACAAAGCCGCCGACATCGAGCTTGCCGTCCGCACGGGGCGGGAGGGTGGCTGCGGGATGCTCGGAAAAGCCGCGCACGTTGAGCGCCCCGTCCGCCGCCACAACGAGCTTGCCGCCGACGCCGCCGCCATCCACCGAGACGGAGAGTGAACTTGCCTCCTCTTTCAGCCAGCTCGCGAGGTACGCCGCAGCCGTCATCGTCCTGCCGAGCGCCGCCGCGGCGACGGGCGAGAGCGCATGGCGCAAGACCGCCTCGTTGACGAGCGCGGTCGTATCGAGCACGGCGAGGGAGACCTGCCCCCCGCAAACAAGCGTCTTATAGATCTTACTTACCGTTTGCGGCATATAAAATTGAGGCGGTCGCTCCCCTCCTTTTCTGCGCCGAGATGCCCCTCCGTGCGCAGCACCGTGAGCCCCGCGCCTTCGAGCGCGGAGACGACCGCATCCTCCTCGTGGATATATTGGATATGCTGTTCGTCGAAGCGGCGAAACGTGCCGTCTTCCCGCCGCACGAAGAGCGTGACGTCCATCTCCACCCGATCGGGAAAGAGACGGGAAAAGGCGAGATAGGTCACATCGTCGCGGTCGTCCGCGAACATATTATTTGCAATTTTATTGCGGAGTTTGTACGCCGAACTCACATCCGCCCAGAAGATGCCGCCGCGCTCCAGGCGGGCAGCCGCCGCACGGAAGGCAGCGGGGAGCTTTTGCGGCATAATATAATTATAGCAATCGTTGGGCGCGAGGATGAAATCGAACTTCTCGCGCATGGAAAGGCGCACGGCATCCGCCTGCAGATAGCGCACCTTCGCCCCTTCTTCCCGCGCGAGGCGCTCCGCCTTGGCGAGCATGGGCAGAGAGCGGTCTACGCCCGTCATCTCATAGCCCGCCTTGGAGAGCGCGCGGCAAAACGCGCCGCTCCCGCAGCCGAGCTCCATGCCCCGCCTGCCCGCGCCGAGCGCCGCAAGCCCCGTACAAAAATACTGCGACCATGCAGGATAGTCGCAGTCGTCGTTCAAATATTCAAACCAATCGGAAAGATGATCGTATGCCTGCGACATGGTCAACGTTTGTTGAGCATTTTGGGCGGACGGGGCGACTTTTTCTTCTTCTTGCCCGCATCCTCCGTTTCGAGGGCGCGCTGCATCTCCTCGAACTGACGGTTGTACTCGACGTAGCGCTCGTCATCTTTATGCTCCTCTTCAAACGCCTTGGTATCCTCCTCGATCGCCTCTTTGCTCTCCCGGAGTTTTTGCAGATCCTCGCGGGAGAAACTATCGGGCAGCTGATAGACTTCCAAATCGTCGTCGATGGGTTTGATGGGGCGGCTGACGAGCTTGCTCTTGCCGTGCGAGACGATCTGGCGGCGGTACTCGCGCATGGCGGCGCTCTCCTCCATCGGCTGCGGCTGCGCGGGGGCGGATTTCGCCTTATCCTTGTTGTAGAGCCCCCTTCCCGACGCAATGCCCATGTTGGGGTTGACGAAGCGGTCGAACGCCCACTGCGAATAGTCGAGCCACACGAGCAGGGCGTAGGAGATGCCGAAGAAGAGCAGGATGAGCATGCCGATGACCATGAGCAGCGTCCCGCCGAAGATGGTAAGGAAGAAGGGCCACGTTGCGAGCGCGGTGAAGATGATCGTCTGCGGGAAGGTGCCCACCGTCATGACGACGGAATTGCGGAAGAGCGCCCAAGGACCCTGCTTATAGCTGATGCCGAGGGAGATCATCCAAAAGGAGATGAGCAGCGCGAAGGCGACGAAGACGTAGCCGATCACCTTGGATGCGATCAGCCACCCTGCCGAGGGAGAGCCGACGGCGACGAGCCAATCGGCAAGGTTGCCCATCGTCCGCGCCAAAAAGAGGACGACGGTGAAGAAAACGACCGCCTCGAACACGTTCCAATAGTTGCGGCGGATGCCGCGCACGAAATCGTTGGCGACGAAGATGCCCTCCGTCCAGATGAGGTTGCGGATGATATATCCGCCGCCCGAGATGCCGAGCGCGGCGATGGCGCCCGCGGGCAGGAAGAGGGCGAAAAAGAGCAGATCCATCTGGAAGACGCTCATCTGCGCGACCCCTACCACATTGGGCAAAACGGGATAGCCCACGCCGAGCCCCGAGCCGTAGGGACCGATGATCTCCTGCGTGCCCATAACGAGCGCGCGCCACACGATGACCGCAACGAGCGGAAGGAATGTGACGACCATGAGAAGGTTGATAAGAACGAGCTTACCGAACCTTCCTTTGAGGATATCCCAAAAGAGCGCCCATCTGCTCGTGGGGAGCGTGCTGCGCGCATAATCTTCGCTGCGCTCCTTGCCCTCCAACCAGCGGGCGACGAGCCCCTTTTTCTCTCTGTCTGCCATATGTTATCTACTCCGAAGAAATCAAAAAGACCGCGGCGGGAAAACACCGCTTGCAGGTATTGTACTACAAATTGCAAAATATTTCAATTGAATTGAGCCAAATTCCTTGATTTTTATGTGTCGGTATGGTAAAATTATCTCGCTAAAAAGAGGAGCGGCAGAACATGAGTACCGCGCGCGGAGGGAAAGGTAAGGTTTTCCCGCTGTGACGGGCGCGGAAAAGGGTATCGCCGCCGAAACGCGCCCGCCCCCTTACACGGCGCGTTGGGATCACGGGAGAATACCTTTGTTCCTGTCACCGCCCCCGGTGAAGCGCTTTTTCGGCACAACGGCGAGAGCGACAGGAGCGGTGCGTACCGCTCTTTTTTGTATGAAAAAAGGCATTTGAATTAAGGAGTAGAGATATGCAGAAAACAACGTACAGGGTCGGCATCGTCGGCGCAACGGGCATGGTCGGACAGCGCTTCGTGACGCTGCTCGATCATCACCCCCTCTTCCGCCCCGTGGCGCTGCTCGCAAGCGCCCGTTCGGCAGGCAAACGCTATGAAGAAGCCGTCGGCAAGAAATGGGCGATGCAGTGCCCCATCCCCGCCTATGCAAAGGATATGCCCGTTATGGACGCCGAGGCGGATGCGGAAAAGCTCGTCGGCACCGTCGATTTTATCTTCTGCGCCGTCAACATGAAAAAGGAGGAGATCAAGGCGCTCGAAGAGCGGTATGCAAAGCTCGAGATCCCCGTCGTCTCCAACAACTCGGCGCACCGCGCCACGCCCGACGTGCCCATGGTCATCCCCGAGATCAACGCCGATCACCTTGCCGTGATCGCGGCGCAGAGAAAGCGCCTCGGGACAAAGCGCGGGTTTATTGCGGTAAAGAGCAACTGCTCGCTGCAATCGTATGTTCCCCTTTTGCACCCGCTCAAAAAATTCGGCATCAAATGCGCCGCGGTGACCACCTATCAGGCGATCTCCGGCGCGGGCAAGACGTTTGAAACGATGCCCGAGATCATCGATAACGTGATCCCCTATATCGGCGGCGAGGAGCAAAAGAGCGAGGAAGAGCCCCTCAAAATTTGGGGCTGCGTGGAAAACGGCACCATCGTGAGCGCCAAGGCGCCCGTCATCACCGCACAGTGCCTGCGCGTTCCCGTCTCGGACGGGCACACGGCGGCGGTGTTCGTCTCGTTCGAAAAGAAGCCGACAAAGGAAGAGATCCTGACCGCGTGGGCGGAATTTGCGGGCGAGCCGCAGGCGCTTTGCCTCCCCTCCGCACCCAAACAGTTCATCCATTACTTCGAGGAGGAGAACCGCCCGCAAGCGAAGCTCGACCGCATGGTAGAAAACGGCATGGCGGTGTGTGCGGGGCGGCTGCGCGAGGATGCGCTCTTCGACTATAAGTTCATCGGTCTCTCGCACAATACGCTGCGCGGGGCGGCGGGCGGCGCGGTGCTGCTTGCCGAGCTCCTTGCGGCAAAACACTACTTCGATTAAAGCGCCGACGCGCTGAAACGGCGCATCGGACTTTCCCAAAAGGGGGCAGATATGACAGGATTTTTAACAGGCAGCGCAACGGCGATGATCACGCCGTTCACCAAAGAAGGCGTCAACTTCCGGGCATTCGGCGAGATGATCGAATATCAGATCGCAGGCGGCACGGATGCGCTCGTCGTGCTCGGCACAACGGGCGAACCCGCCACGATGACGGAGGCAGAAAAGGAGGCGCTCATGCGCTATGCCGCAAAGGCTTGCGCGGGGCGGGCAAAGCTCATCTTCGGCACGGGCGGCAACAACACCGGGCGGGCTGTGGAGCTGACAAAACTCGCCGAAAAACTCGGCGCGGACGGCATCCTCGCCGTAACGCCCTACTACAACAAGTGCACGCAAAAGGGGCTCGTCGCGTACTACCGCGCGATCTGCGAGGCGACGAAGCTCCCCGTCATCTGCTACAACGTCCCCTCCCGCACGGGCGTGAACATTTTGCCCGAGACGATGGAGGAGATCGCCGCCATCCCCAATATGGCGGGCATCAAGGAAGCGAGCGGAAACATGGCGCAGGTGCTTGAAACGGCGCGCCGCATCCGCGGCAAGTGCGACCTGTATTCGGGCGAGGATGCGCTCAATCTGCCCATTCTCTGCGCGGGCGGAAAGGCGGTCATCTCCGTCGTCTCCAATCTCGCACCCAAGGCGGTAAAGGCGCTCGTCTCCGCCGTGGAGGCATGCGACCTTGCGCGGGCGAATATGCTGAACGATGCGCTCGCCCCCCTCGTGAAAGCTTGCTTTTTGGAAGTCAACCCCATCCCCGTTAAGGCGGGCATGAACATGCTCGGCTTTGCGGCGGGAGAACCGCGCGCCCCGCTCACACCCCTCGAAGAGGCCCATGCGGCGGTTTTGCGGCATACCATGTCCGCGTTCGGATTGGAGGGAAAGGCATGAAGATCGTCCTCGTCGGCGCCTGCGGGCGCATGGGAAAGAATGTGGCGGAGGCAGCGGCGGAGCGCGGCATCGCCATCGCCGCAGGCGTAGACATTGCAGTTTCTCCCCTCCCGTTTCCGCTCTATCGCTCCCTCAAAGAAGTTGACGAGGGGGCGGACGTCCTCATCGATTTCTCCTCGGCAAGCGGGCTCGAAGAGACGCTTGCATGGTGCGAAGAACGCGGCGTGCCTGCCGTCCTCGCGGCGACGGGCTACACGGAGGCAGACGAAAACCGCATCGCCGAGGCGGCTAAAAAGGTCGCCCTCTTTCAGACGGGCAACCTCTCGCTCGGCGTCAATCTTTTGCAGATGCTCGCAAAAAAGGCGGCGCAGGTGCTCGGCGGCGCATTCGATGCGGAGATCGTCGAACGCCATCATCATTTTAAGAAGGACGCCCCGTCCGGTACGGCGCTCATGCTCGCCAAGAGCGTGAACGAGGGCTTGGGCGGCGAGGCGGAGTTTGTGTACGGCCGCAGCGGCATGGTGGGCGAACGCAAAAAGAGCGAGATCGGCATCCACGCCGTGCGCGGCGGCACCATTGTGGGCGAGCATGAAGTCATGTTTGCGGGGGAGGACGAGATCGTTACCCTCTCGCATTCGGCGCGCAGCCGCAAAGTGTTTGCCTCGGGCGCGCTCAAAGCGGCGGAATGGCTCCGCGGCAAGCTCGCAGGGCTGTACAACATGGACGATCTGCTCACAGGAATCGTATCCTGACCCGCGGCAAACATGCCGCAAAAACAAAGACCCGTTTTTTGGGCTGCCGCCACGGCAGCCTTTTTTGTGTCTCTACGTCTATCAATGATGTTTTCTTTGATTAAAGCCGCCGTGCACTTTGAGGCACGGCGGCTTTTTGTATCCGGATAAAGATTGCGGCGCCTATTCCTCCGCGGCACGGCGCAAGGTGATGAGCACCACTTCGGGGCGGTTGTTCAGGCGGATGGGAACGGAGCTGTTCCCCAGCCCGCGGCTGACGACCATCTGCGCCGCCCCATCGCGGTATATCCCCGCGCAATATTTGGGGAAGAGCCCCTGATCGGGCGCGATGAGTCCGCCGAGCAGGGGGATGCGGAATTGCCCGCCGTGCGCATGCCCGCAGAGCGAGAGGTCGGCGCCCGCCGCCGCATAGACGGAAAAGAGCTCCGGACGGTGCGCAAGGAGGAGGCAAAAGCCATCCCTCTCTTTTAGCATCCGCGCAAGTTTTTTCTGCGTAAGGGCGGGAAATTGCTCCCGCCGCTGCGAGACAAAGCGCGCATCCGCAAGCCCCGCAAGCGTGATCTGCGCCCCGCCGCGGACGAAGGGGACTGCCTCATCAGATAGAATATGCACCCCGCGCCGCGCAAGTTCCGCGCAGAGCGCGGGATATTCTTTGGATTTTGCCTCGTGATTGCCCGCCGCGTAGTACACGGGCGCAACGGCAGCCGCGCCCGCCGCAAAGCTGAGCGCGTGCGCCATGCCCGGACGGCGCTTATCGATGAGATCGCCCGTCACGGCGATGAGATCGGGATGCCCGATGAGTGACAAAAGCCGCGCCTGATCCTTCCCGAAGCGCGCGTTGTGCAGATCGGAGATGTGCGCCACGGTAAAGCCTTCGAAGGCGGCGGGCAGCCCCTTGCAGCGCACCTCGCAGCGCGTGAGCTGCGGCGAGCGGTTTTCCCATATCCCCCGCACGACGAGCACAGCCGCGAGCAGCAAGACGGCGCCAAGCACGATGAGTGCGATCTGATAGCCCTGCATGCTCCCCTCCTTACAGCGCATCCGCGAGGGCGAGCACCTCGCCATACGTTTGCGCCGCCATGCCGCCATATCCCTGCACCATGCCCGCGGGGCAGAAGAGAATAAAGTCCGTGCCGAGCAATTTTGCGCATACCATGTCCGAGGTCAGGCTGTCGCCAAGATACAGAGAACGCGCGGGCGAAAAACCGGGGATGTGCGCCGCGACGTATGCGGCATATTCCGCAGAAGGCTTTCTGTGCCCCACTTCCTCCGAGATGAAGAGCGCGGAAAAGAAGGGCAAAATGCCCGTTGCCGCCATGTGGCTGCGCTGCACGTCGCCCGCGCCGTTGGTAACGGCATACAGCCGCCCGCGGCGGGAAAGCTCCGCCAAAAATTCCCGCGCGCCCGCAAACAGGCAGGCATGCGTGCGCATCCCTTCCAGAAAGCGCTCCGCCATCGCCCGCGCCTCCGCACGGAGGGAGAACTCGGCTTTGAGCACCTCGAAGCGCTGCACGACGAGCCGTTCGCGCGTCACCTCCCCGCGCTCGAACGCCTTCCAGAGCCCATCGTTGATGGCGTGAAAGCGCGCGGCGATCTCCCCGTCTGCCCGCTCGCCGAAGCGGGTGAGGAGCGCGGCGATCTGCTCGCGCTCCAGCCTGCAAAAATCGAGCAGGGTATCATCGATATCCAGCAAAAAGGTATCCTTCATGCGCCGCGCCCTCCGTCTTCTTCCGCGATCACGGCGAGCTCGCTGAGCGCCCGCGTGTAGGCAATGTACTTCTCGTTTTCCGTCATGCCCCTATCGTACACGGCGACGGCGGAAAACTCCAGTCCCTTGCTCTCGAACACGCTCATCACGTTCACCTTGCTCTTGCTGAGCTTGCCGTCCTCTTTGAGGATGCAAAATCCCCGCTTTGCAAAGAGCGGGAGGTATTCCTCCTTGGCGATGACCGCCTTCAGCCCCTGCTTGCCGCGGAAGAAGGCGCCCAGCCTGCGCATGGGAAGGAAGGCGACCGCCTCCCCCGCGAGCCCGATGGGGCGCATCTTCGCATCCAAAACGCCCGCCACAAAGGCAACGATCTCGTTGGTGTTGCGGTAGTTCTGATCGAGCGTGTACACGGTGGAAGCGACCTCTGACCAATCCTTCACGCCCCGCCACGGGGTGATATTCTGTTTGAGATCGCCGAACACGTTGAAGGCGGCATCCGCATGGATGCGCTTTAAGAGCGCGTATTCGCCCGCGGAGATATCCTGCCCCTCGTCGACAAAGACGAGCCCGTAGCGCGGCGTGAGCGCGCGCCCCGCCGCCGCAAGCACGAAGGCGACGGCATAGCCATCGGATGGATACACCCCCTTCATGCCGTACTTTACCTTGTATTTTTTGACCGTTTCGCGATACAGCCAACGCGCGATATCTGCCGCGTCCCGGCATTTGCCGAGCTCCTGGCAGTACTTTGTAAGCTTTACGACGGCGAAGAAATCGCCGAAGAGCGCGCTGCCGCTCCCCATTTCGGCGATGAGCGCGCGGATCTGCGCAGCCTCCTCTTGGAGTGCCTCGCGGCGGGCGATGCGGTCGGCATAGGTATACACCTCCTCCGCGCCCTTTTTGAGGCGGTACCGCCTGAGATCGGCGATCTCCCGCTCGATGACGGCGAGGAGGGAGCCGACATCCTCCTCCGCCGCCGCGAAGATCTTCTCCGCATTCGCCGCCGCAAAGTGCGCGCAGCGGTAAAATTCGACAAATTGGCGGAAAAAATAATCGGGCGTGCGCGCCTCTTCTTTGAGCACGAAGGTGAGGAAATCCTCCACCTGCACATATGCGCTCATGAGCGCGCGGAAGGGCTTTGTGAAGTAAAAACCGCCCTCTTTGTTCTCTTTGAGCTCGCCGAGCACGGCGCGGCGCACGCGCACGGAGGCGTTTTTGATGCGCACATACTGCTTTTGCAGGGCGGTGCAGCGCACGAGGAGCTCCTCGGCGACTTCGCGGCACTCCCTGCCCGCAAACAGCCCGTACACTGCCTCGTACATTTTGCGCACCTGCCCCTCGGCATCCGCGTTGAAGCGGGGGGAATAGACGTAGGCAAGGTAATCCTCCCCCTCGCGCTCGCCCGAAAGATGCGCCTTCAGATCGAGCCCCTCCGCCATCAGCGTGCGGAAAAAATAGTCGCGGAGCGTCGTCGTTTTCACCTTTTGCAGCTCCAAGACCTGCGAGAGTTCATCGATAAAGGCGTTAAAGCTCACCGACGGCGTGATGACGAGCACGTCGCGCGGGCGGAGCGTCTCGTTGTTGTACATGAGATAGCTCAGCCGATGCAGGAGGATCATCGTTTTGCCGCTGCCCGCGCAGCCCTGCAAAACAAAGCTCTCGCGCTCCGGCTTGGCGACGATCTCGAACTGCTTTTCCTGAATGGTGCGGATGATATCGCGGATCTGCACATCTTCCTTGCGGCTTTGGATGATGCTGCGCAGGTATGGATCGAACAAGATCTCCTCGTCCCTGCCGGCGATCTCTTCGGGCGAGAGGACATCGCGCACGGAGAGGTACTCGTTGCGGAACTCGAGCACCTTGCCGTTCTTTACGGAGAGGGCGCGGCGGAGCACCGTGCGGTACTCGTAATCGCCGATGGTGAAGTTGACGCGGCTCTTCTGATAATAGCGGACGGCGAGCGGCGCGCGCCAATCGACGATCTCCAAATTGACGTCGCCGCGCCTGCCGATATAATAGCTGTTGTAGCCCTCTTTCTCGTCTACCACGTCCATGCGGGCGAAATAGGGCTCGGAGAAGAAGGGCTTATAGCTCATGAGCTTCGCCGTTTCGGCGGCGATGAAGGCGTTCTTCTCCTGCAGGGCGCGGTAATCCTCCGCCCCGTACTTTTCGCGGGAGCGGATCTCGGCGATCTCCTCTTTCGCGGTGCGGATGCGCGCCTGGATGCGGGCGATATACACCGCTTTGAGCACGCGCAGCACCGCCGCGAGATGCCCCTTTTCGTACTCCATCTGCCGATCGCCATCGAGAAGCGCGAGGTACCACGCCTTGTCGGCATCGATCTTCGGATCGATGCTCTTGCGCGCCGTATGTTCTTGCTGCATACGCTCCTCCCCTCGGTTTTTGCAATACAGTCTCCTTATCATACCATATTTCCCGCCGTTTGTGTTGCTTTTGGCGAAAAAAGTTTGCCGAAAAATAAAAAAAGCGGGATCACCCGCCCTTCCGACAAACCGCCGAAACAATTTTAATAGAGGCGCGCAAGTTCCTTGGAGAGCGCGCGGAGTTTTTCCCGCTCGAGGGAATAGATGAGCGTTTGGGCGCGGCGCTCGCACTTGACGAGCCCGCAGCCTTTGAGCACCGCAAGGTGGTGGGAGACGGTGGCAGGCGAGAGCGAAAACTGATCGGAGATCTCCCCCGCGGTGTGCGGCCTGTTTTTGAGCAGAAAAAGGATCGCCCGCCGCGTATCGTCTGCAAGCGCGCCCCAAGCGTTCTTCATGCTTCCCTCCCCGCCGCACGGTGCGGCGCATGTATTTTGATCTTCTTCTAAATACTGTAAGGGAAAAATACGAACCACGCCTTTGGCGGCATCTTTTCGGCAACTTTTTGCTCATCTTCCTTGCAATACCTCGGTATTACTGCGTCATCTTCACAAAAATTTGACGCGAAAATCTTCTCGCCAAAGGTGCAAAGCAATCAAAAGCGGCAAGATGGGCGTCTCAGACGAGGTGAAGCCCGCAGCGCGTGCCGTGCGGCACGGGCAAGGGCTTCAACAAAGTATGAACGCACCTTTGTTTAACCCTGTTAGAACACCATATAAGATTGCCGCCTGAAAAAATAGCGAATCAAACCTTATTTTTTAATGCCTTTCGTGGTGTCGTTGTACCACGGAATTAAGCGGCAAGTCAACGGAAAAAATTATTGCAT
>CALVLO010000018.1 GCA_944338265.1 uncultured Clostridia bacterium | reverse complement strand
AAAATGCTCCCGCTCGGGGCGCAGCCCAACGCCGCGCACAAAAAACTTGCCGAATGGGAGCGCGCGGGCAAGCTCCTCGCCGTCGTCACGCAGAATATCGACGGGCTGCACCAAAAGGCGGGCTCCCGCCGCGTGTACGAGCTGCACGGCAGCATCCACAGAAATTATTGCATGCGCTGCGGGAAGTTTTATGCCGCCGAATATATCGCAAACAGCGATGGCGTGCCGCGTTGCAGCTGCGGCGGCGTGATAAAGCCGGACGTCGTTTTGTACGGCGAACAGCTCGATGGCGAGACGGTGGAGGGCGCGCTTCAAGCGATTTCCGCGGCGGATACCCTCATTGTGGCGGGTACTTCGCTCACCGTCTATCCCGCGGCGGGGTTTGTGGATGCCTTCCGCGGAAAAAACCTCGTTCTCATCAACCGCGACGCCACGCCGCTCGACGGTGCATGCAGCTTGGCGCTGCATGCGAACGTGGGGGAGACGCTCGCCGCGCTGCCTTCTTATCTTGGAAAATGAATATGAAGTACCATATCGTTACATACGGCTGTCAAATGAATTTGCACGAATCGGAGAAGATCGCAGGCATCCTGCGCTCCGTCGGCTACGAAGAGGAAGCCCCGCCCGAGGAGGCGGATATCATCGTCTTTAATACCTGCTGCATCCGCGAACATGCCGAAAATCATGCCTTCGGCAATATCGGCGCGCTCAAAAAGCTGAAAAAAGAGAAACCGTGGCTCATCATTGCGGTAGGCGGCTGCATGGCGCAGGAACCGGGCAAGGTGCAGTTCCTCAAACAGAAATTTCCCTTTCTCGATATCATTTTCGGAACGCACAATATCTTTGAACTTGCCGCGCTCATCGAGCGAAAACGGCGGGAAAAGCGCGTGATCTCCCTCTATGAAGACAGGGGAGAGACGGAGGACGGCGCGCGGCCCTTCCGCACGAGCTATCCCAACGCATGGGTGAACATTACTTACGGCTGCAACAATTTTTGCACCTATTGCATTGTGCCCTATGTGCGCGGGCGGGAGCGGAGCCGCAGCGCGGAGGCCATTGTAGAGGAGTGCCGTGCGCTCATCCGGGAAGGGTATAAGGAGATCACGCTTTTGGGGCAAAACGTCAATTCCTATCGGGATGGCGAGGTGGATTTCCCCGCATTGCTCGACCGCGTTGCCTCCATCGAGGGGAAGTTCCGCCTGCGGTTTATGACGTCGCATCCAAAAGATTTTTCGGCGCGGCTCGTTGCCGTCATGAAGAAGCACGATAAGATCTTAAATTTGCTGCATCTTCCCGCGCAGTCGGGCTCTTCGCGCATTCTCGCGCTCATGAACAGGCGCTACACGCGGGAGGAGTATCTGCAAAAAATCGCGCTCTTCCGCCGCGAGATCCCCGAAGGCGAAGTGACGACCGATCTCATCGTCGCCTTCCCCACGGAGACGGACGAAGAGTTTGAAGAGACGCTCTCCCTCGTCCGCGAGGCGGATTTTTCTTCGGCGTTCACCTTTATCTATTCGCCGCGCACGGGAACGGCTGCGGCGAAGATGGAGGGGCGCATCCCGGAAGCCGTTGCCAAAGCGCGCATTGCGCGGCTCATCGAAGCCGTCAACGAAAACACGCGCCGCAAGAGCGAGGGCTACGTCGGAAGGGAAATCGAAGTCCTGTGCGAGGATTACGACGAAAAGCGCGGGCTGTATCTCGGGCGGGAGCCGCTTGGCAGAATGGGCTATTTCGCGAGCGAAAACAATTGCATCGGGGAGTTTGTCCGCATCAGGGTGACGCAGGCAAACGGCGTATCGCTGTATGGGGAAAAACTCTGAGGCGGCATTTTTACGGAGGATATTATGGGACTTTCGCCGATGATGGAACACTATCTCTCCATGAAGGAGAAATATAAGGACTGCGTGCTTTTTTATCGCCTCGGGGATTTTTACGAGATGTTTTTCGAGGATGCGGTGCGCGTCTCCAAACTGCTCGATCTCACGCTCACGGGGCGGGATTGCGGGCTCAAAGAGCGGGCGCCCATGTGCGGGATCCCGTTTCATGCCGCAGATGCCTATATCGCAAAGCTCGTCTCGTTGGGGGAGCGCGTCGCCATCTGCGAGCAGCTCACCGAGCCGACGGCGGGCAAGGGGATGGTGGAGCGCGACGTCGTGCGCGTCGTCTCGGCGGGGACGGTCATTGAAGATGGTCAGCTCGACGAAAAGCGCAACAATTTCATTGCCTGCGCATACAAAAGCGAGCACGGCTATGCGCTCGCATGGGCGGATATCACGACGGGCGAACTCTTTGCCGAAGAACTCAAAACCCGCGAGAGCGTTATCTCCGTGCTCGTCAACCTTGCGGTGGCGGAGGTCATCTGCAACGAGGCAATGCTCTTTGATGCGAAGGAGGATGTAGAGGCGAGCCGCGGCGCACTGCCCGCATTTTCCTGCTATCTGCCTTGGGCGTTCAAGCGGGCGGCTGCGGAGCGGAGCGTGTGTTCGCAGCTGGGCGCCGCTTCTTTGGAGGCGCTCGGGCTTGCGGAAAGGGAGGATGCCGTCCGCGCGGCGGGCGCGCTGCTCGAATATCTCCGCGAGACGCAAAAACACGCGCTCAAAAATATGAACAGCCTCCGCGTCGTCGATGCGGGGAGCAATCTCATCTTGGATGCGAACGCCGTGCGCAATCTCGAGATCGTAAAAAACAATGCCGAGGGCAAGCGCTACGGCTCGCTCTTGTGGCTGCTCGACAAGACAAAAACAGGCATGGGTGCGAGAAAACTCGTCTCCATGCTCTCCGCGCCGCTCGGCGTGCGCACAGAGATCGAGCGTCGGCTGGATGCGGTGGAGGAGCTCTTTAAGGGCACCGTCGTGCGGATGGGGATCGCAGATATGCTCGGCGGCGTGCGCGATATCGAGCGGCTTGCGGGGCGCGTTTCCAACGGCAATTTGCAGCCGCGGGATTGCCTTGCACTCTCTTCTTCGCTCGCCGTCGTGCCCAATCTCAAATTTCAGCTCACGGGCTTTTCTTCCGCGCTGCTCGGCGAGATCGCCGCAGACCTCGTCGATACCAAGGCGGTGTGCGAGCTTTTGGATCGTGCCATTTCTCCCGATGCGACGACGCTCAAAGAGGGCGGCTATATTCGCAGGGGCTACAGCACGCAGCTCGATGAGCTGCGCGCCGTAAAGGATAGCGGCAAATCGCTCGTTTTAGAGCTTGAGGCGCGCGAGCGGGAGCGCTCCGGCATCCGTAACCTGAAGGTCGGGTTCAACCGCGTGTTCGGTTACTATATCGAAATCACCAACTCCTTTAAGGATAAAGTTCCCTATTCCTATGTGCCGCGGCAGACGCTTGCAAACTGCGTGCGCTATACGACGGAGGAGCTCAAAGACTTAGAGGGGAAGATTCTCGGCAGCACGGACGCCGCAGCCCGCCTCGAAGAGCACCTTTTTTCCGAGATCGCAGAGATGCTCGCGCGCAACATTCCCGTCTTCCAACGCATTGCGGGCGCCATCGCGCTGCTCGATTGCCTCGTCTCCTTCGCCGAAGTCGCCAAGGAGAACAAGTATTGCCGCCCCGAGATGGCAGAGGGCGGCGCTTTGGAGATCGAGGAGGGGCGGCACCCCGTCGTGGAGGCGCTCTCAAAAGAGCGCTTCGTGCCAAACGATTGCCGCCTCGATAACGGCGAAGACCGCACGATGATCATCACGGGACCGAATATGGCGGGCAAGAGCACCTATTTAAGGCAGGTGGCGCTCATCACGTTTATGGCGCATGTGGGCTGCTTTGTGCCCGCAAAACGTGCGCGCATCCCGCTGTGTGACCGCATTTTCACGCGCATCGGCGCGAGCGACAACCTCATTCTCGACCGCAGTACCTTCATGGTGGAGATGACGGAAGTCGCCAACATTTTGCGCAACGCCACCGAGCGGAGCCTTTTGATCCTCGATGAGGTCGGGCGGGGCACGAGCACCTTCGACGGGCTCTCCATCGCGTGGTCGGTCATCGAATATCTCACAAACGAGATCCGCGCCAAGACGCTGTTTGCAACGCACTACCACGAGCTTACCGAACTCGAAGGCAAGCTCGACGGTGTGAAAAATTATAAGATCAATGTGCGCGAGATCGGCGGGAGCATCGTCTTTCTCAGAAAGATCGTGCGCGGCGGGGCGTCGCGTTCCTTCGGGGTGGAGGTCGCCTCGCTTGCAGGCGTGCCCGAGGAAGTCACTTCGCGCGCGAAGGTCATCTTGAAGGAACTTGAACGGGGGGAGCGGAAGCGTGAAGTGCTGCCCGAGCCGCCCGAAGAGGACGAGGCGGAGATCCGCCTGCGCGAAGAGCTCGCGGGCATCGACGTCAACGCGCTCACGCCCATGCAGGCGCTTGCGCTGCTCGCACAGCTCAAGGAGAATTTGCAATGAGGATCCATCGGCTTTCGGCAGACGTCTACAATAAGATCGCGGCGGGGGAGGTCGTCGATCGTCCTTATTCCGTCGTCAAAGAACTTGTGGAAAACGCGATCGATGCGGGCGCGACGGAGATCGCCGTCGAGACGGAAGGGGGCGGCAAAAAGCGCATTCGCGTGACGGATAACGGCTGCGGCATCCCCAAGGAGGAGCTCCCGTTGGCGTTCGCGCCGCATGCAACGAGCAAATTGCAGACGGCGGAAGACCTGTTTTCCATCCGCACGCTCGGCTTTCGCGGCGAGGCGGTCGCCTCCGTTGCGGCGGTCTCCAAAACGGAGATCGTCTCCCGCACGGCGGAGGGCGAGGCGTATGCGCTGCGGACGGAGGGCGGCGCGCTCGGCGAAGTCTTGCCTGCGGCGGGGGCGAAGGGCACCGTCGTTACGGTGGACGAGCTCTTTTTCAATGTGCCCGCCCGCCTCAAATTTTTGAAGTCGGATGCGCAGGAAGATGCGGATATTGCGGGTGTGATGGGGCGCTTTTTGCTCTCGCATCCCGCGATCTCCTTCACTTATACCGCAAACGGCAAGGTAAAGTACCGCTCCTTCGGCGATGGGCTCGCCGCCGCGCTCGCCGCGGTGTACGGGGCGGAGACGCTGAAAGACTGCATCGAGATCGATGCGGAAAAGCACGGCATCCGCCTGCACGGTTTTTTGGGCAGCCGCAATTTTTACAAGGCGAACAGAACGTATCAGAGCCTGTTCGTCAACGGGCGCTGCGTCGTCAATCAGACGGTGGGCGCGGCGATCACAAACGCCTACGCGAGCTATCTCATGAAGCGGCAGTATCCCTTCTATGTGCTCTTTTTGGACGTTCCGCCCGAGATCGTCGATGTCAACGTGCATCCCAACAAGGCGGATGTGCGCTTTGCCGATAATCAGATCATTTACGGGTGCGTCTATTCCATCGTCTCGGCGGTCTTGGATGGCAATGCACGGGCGCTCGATTACCTCGTCCATCCGCCCAAGTCCGATCTTTCGGAGGAAACAACACAAGTAAAACCCGCACCTGCGCCCGTATTTGCACCTGCGGCGGCAAAACAGGAGACGATGAGCTACGAGGCGGCAAAGAAGGAAGCCGCCTTCGACGTGACGCTTCCGCGCGGGAGCGAGCCGCGCTTTTACGAGCCGGAGCCCGTCCGCATGGAGGTGCATGCTCCCGCCGCAGAGGATGTTTTTGCCGAAAATCAGCGCCTCTTGCGCGAGCAGGCGGCGCGCGTACAAGCGCAGCGCGTCGAGCCGGATACGCTCGTCTATAAGGGTGAGCTCTTCCGCACCTATCTCATCTATGAGGCAGGAACAAGTGCTTATCTCATCGATCAGCACGCCGCGCACGAGCGTATTCTTTACGATAAACTGCGCGCAAAGTGGGAGGCACGGGAAGCCGTTTCGCAGCCCATGCTTTCGCCCTTTCTCATCACTGTCAACGGGCAGGAGTTTGCCTTTCTCGAAAAGAATTTCCCGCTCTTTCGGGAGCTCGGCTTCGAGGTGGAGGCGTTCGGCGACGATGCGGTAAAGGTTTCCGCCGTGCCTGCGGAGCTCGTGGGGATGGATCTCAAGGCGTTTTTCGCGGACGTGCTCTCCTCGATGGAGTCGCTGCGCGCCATCCGCCTTGCGGATATTTTGAAGGATAAGCTCGCGACGAGCGCCTGCAAAGCTGCCGTCAAGGGCGGGGAACTGCTCAGCGAGCAAGAGGCGCGTGCGCTCATCCGCGCGGCAGGCGGCGATCTCACGCTCAAATGCCCGCACGGGCGGCCCGCCGTCGTCGAAGTCAAAAAGAGCGAGCTCGAAAAGCTCTTCAAGCGCATCGTATGAAGAAGCTCCTTGTCATTTGCGGCGCGACGGCGTCGGGCAAGACGGCGCTTGCGGTGGAATGTGCCAAACGGCTTGGGGGAGAGGTCGTCTCCTGCGATGCGCTCCTTATCTACCGCGGGCTCTCCATCGGCACGGCGAAGCCCACGCGGGAGGAGATGGGCGGGATCCCGCACCATCTGATCGACGTGGCGGATCCGCCAGAAAATTTTACCGTGCACGACTACGAGCGCCTCGCGCTCGCCGCCGTGGAGGATATTTTTGCGCGCGGGAAAGTTCCCGTGCTCTGCGGCGGAACGGGGTTTTACCTCAATGCTGTGCTCTTTGCGAGCGGCTTCGGGCACGCCGCTGCGGACGAGGGCGTGCGCACCAAATACAACGAGATCGCCGTGCGGGAGGGGAATGCGGCGCTGCATGCGATGCTTAAAGCCGTCGATCCCGCGAGCGCGCAAAAGCTGCACCCCAACGACGTCAAGCGCGTCGTCCGTGCGTTGGAGATCTACGAACTCACGGGGAAGCGGAAGTCCGATCAGTGCGACGGGCAGACGCCGCGCTACAAGTACGAGGCGTTCGCCGTCGATCATCCGCGTGCGGAGCTGTATGCGCGCATCGAGCAGCGCACGGATGCGATGCTTGAAGCGGGGCTCGTGCGGGAAGTAGAGGAGTTGCTTGCGGCGGGCGTGCCGGAAGATGCGCAGTGCATGCAGGGCATCGGCTATAAAGAGGTAGTCGAATGCTTAAAAAATTGCAAAGAACATAGTACTATGCGTGACATAATACTTAAAAACACCCGTAATTATGCAAAACGGCAGATCACATTTTTCAAAAAACTGCCCAACTTGCATTGGCTTGCGCCGTCGGGAGAGATGGCGGAGGAGGTCTTGCGTATTTATGAACGTGGATGAACGCATCCGGGCTGCGGAGGAGCAGCTCCGCGAAAAATTTACCCAAATCGATGAGATCGCGCTCTATAATCAGGAAAAGGTCTTAACTGCATTCCGCGAGGAGCAGATCGCGCTCCGCCACTTTATGCCGAGCACGGGCTATGGCTATGGTGATGAGGGGCGCGAGGCGCTTGGCAGAGTGTACGCCCGCACGTTTGGTGCGGAGCGCGCCATCGTTTCGCCCGCAATTTTAAGCGGCACGCATGCGCTCACCGTCGCGCTGTTCGGCATTTTGCGCCCCGGAGACAGGGTGCTCTGCGTGAGCGGCGTGCCCTACGATACGCTGCGCGGGGTCATTTGGGGCGAGGGCAACGGTTCGCTCAAAGAGTTCGGCGTTTCTTTCGACGTCGTGCCGCTTGATGCTGGCGGCAAGATCGATCTTTCCGCCGTTCGGCAAAGGCTTTCCGCCGCGCCCGATGGGTATAAAATGGTGTATTTGCAGCGCTCGCGCGGGTACGAGCTCCGCGATTCTTTCACCGTGGAGGAGATCGCTGCGGCATGTTCCGCCGTGCGGAAAACGGGCTTTGCAGGCTGCATCTTCGTCGATAACTGCTACGGCGAGTTTGTGGAGAAGCGGGAGCCCTGCGAGGTCGGGGCAGATCTCATCGTCGGTTCGCTCATCAAAAATCCGGGGGGCGGGCTCGCGCCGACGGGCGGCTATATCGCAGGCGGAGAAAAGTACGTTTTGCAATGCGAAAACCGCCTTACCGCGCCTTCCGTCGGGGGGGAGATCGGCTCGTATGCCTATGGGTATCAGCTCTACTTTCAGGGCTTTTTCCTTGCGCCGCACGTTGTGGCGCAGGCGCTCAAGGGGGCGCTGCTCATCGGGCAGTGCATGGCGGCGCTCGGCTACCGCAATTATCCCGCATTGGATCGCCTTCCGCCCGATATCACCCGCGCCGTCCGCTTTGATACGGAACAGCAACTCACCGATTTTATCCAATCGGTGCAGGAGGTCTCTCCCGTGGATAGCTTTGTCCGCCTTGAGGCGTGGGATATGCCGGGGTATGATTGCAAAGTCATTATGGCGGCAGGTACGTTCAATGCGGGCGCAAGCATCGAACTCTCCGCCGATGCGCCCATCCGCGCGCCATACGTCGCCTATTTTCAGGGCGGGCTCACTTACGAGCATTGCAAACTTGCCGTCCGCGAAGTCTTAAAAAAACTCACGGCTGAATGAAAAAGGCGCCCGCAGTGGGTGCTTTTTTTACGGGAGGGGGTTGACAGGCGCGCAAAGATGGGGTATGATAGTAGAAAAAACGAGGTGACAGAATGCAACGCGAGATCAAAGAAAAAGAAGTGCACGCCCTGAACGGGTGGCTGATGCTGTTTGTGTGGATCCTTCTCTTTTGCGGCGCGGTCGTCATGATCATCATGGGTGCGCTGATGCTGGAAGAGGACAGTGCGTTCGGCGCACTGATGGGATGCGGCATGCTGCTCTGGATCGTAAATATGTTTTTGCTTGGCGGGTTTAAGACGCTGCAGCCCAACGAGAGCTACGTCTTTACCCTCTTCGGCAAATACCACGGTTCGCGCAAAAAAGAGGGCTATTTTTGGGTAAATCCCTTCTGTTCTGCGGTCAATCCCGCGCGCTTTACGGCGGGCGTCATGAGCAAGAAGCTCTCCTTGAAGGCGATGACGCTCAACAACGAGAAGCAGAAGGTCAACGATGAAGAGGGCAATCCCATCGAGATCTCCGTCGTCGTCATTTGGCGCATTGTCGATACGGCGTGCGCCGTCTTCAACGTCGATAATTACATGGCGTTTCTCTCTACGCAGTGTGATGCCGCCATCCGCCAGGTGGCGCGACAGTATCCCTACGACGTCTCTTCGAATGGCGATGAAAAGTCGCTGCGCGGTTCGGCGCAGGAAGTTGCCGATATTTTGAAAGGGGAGATCCAGACGCGCGCGGAGATGGCGGGCATCGAAATTTTGGAGGCGCGCATCTCCCACCTTGCGTATGCGCCCGAGATCGCCGCGGCAATGTTGCAGCGCCAGCAGGCTTCCGCCATCATTGCGGCGCGACAGAAGATCGTGGAAGGCGCGGTCTCTATGGTCAAGATGGCGCTCGATAAGCTCTCGGACGAGAAGATCGTCGAACTCGATGACGAGAAAAAAGCGCAGATGGTGAGCAATCTTCTTGTGGTGCTCTGCGGCAATAAGGATGCGCAGCCCGTCGTCAACAGCGGGAGTATCTAATGGTGCGCTGCGAGTCTTGCGGAAGCATGGCAACGACCGAAATTGTGTTTGCAACAGGCGGCGGTTTGGTTGCCGTGCCGAAAATTCAGAGCGGGAAGTTATTCTGTAAATCTTCAAAATTGAGCGCATATGCCTGTACCGATTGCGGTGCCGTATTTCATATCCGGTTGGAGAATCCTGAAAAGTTCAAGCCGTTTGTTGATTATTCGGGCAAATGAATTTTCTTGTGTTTGCTTTTTGGAAATCGAGTAAGGAGGGGCGGAATAATTGCGCTCCTCGTGCTGTTCGATTTGTGCGGCGTCTGTCGCGGAAAGGCGGCGTCGCCTGGGGCGAAATTCTATCAACGGGCAGATCGAAGATCTTTTGACCGAATGGGCACAGGAAGGAGTTAAGAAATAGCGCTTTTCATGGTACTATGTGTGACATAGTATATCAATAAGAGCAGAAATATGAAAAGAAATATATGACTTTTGAAGAATATTCAAAAACGGAAATTTTCCGCAGGGAACAGCGTCGGCTTGCGCGCGCAAAGCGAGCAGGCTATATCGGGCTTGCCCTTTGTCTTGTCGGGACTGCGTGTCTGGTCGCGGCGGGGTTTCTTATTGCAGACGAAGGCGGAACTTATCCTCCGTGGCGTCTTGCGCTGTTGATCGTCTGCATTGCGCTCGGAGCGGCGGCGTTCGTTGCGGAAGTCGTTCTCAATTTTACGTCTTCCGACCGCAAGGACGACGGCTTGACGCGCCGCCCCGCATTTTCCGCGGCGCTTCTGCTATATGCGCGGGAATATCTCTCGGACGGCTGGCAGGTGCAGAACGGCAGTGTTTCCTTCGATCTGGACTTTCCAAAAGCGGAAAAGGGGAAGCCGATTTCCTCATTTTTCCTCGTCCGGGGTGCGAGAGAGGAGATCTCTCTTGCGCAGTTCGGGGAGGGGATGGATCTGATGGACGGCTATGCACTTGCGCTCTTCGGGCTGTTTTGTTGGCTGGAAAAGACGAATATTTCCTTGGTGGAGCTTTCTTATCGCGTGACGGAGAATGGATTCGTGACACGCAGGAGAAACAACGGCAAATTTATTTTATATGCGGACGGAAAGTGGACTCTTTCAGGGAGAAGCTTCCGCGCAAGTTATCGCCGAATCGTAAAATATGCGCGCAAGAAGGGGCTCCTGACGGAATAAACGGGAGTAAAAGACGGGGCGAACCCGTCTTTTTTTTGCGTAACGAAAAACCCCGCGATTTTACACGGGGTTTTGTTTGTCGTTTGGATATTTTTTGAAGTCTTCCTGTTTGACGCGCGTATATCCCTTTTTGGGCGGGAGGCGGAAGAAGTCGATCTTGCCGCCGAATTTTACAAGGAGCACCGCTCCGACGATGAGTGCCACACCCACGCAGATGACGGCGATCGCCCACGGTTCGAGCGTCTCGCCCTTGATACGCGACCACAGCTCGTTGATGTTCTCGTTCGCCTCTTCGCCGTAGTAATCCATCACGGCGCATCGCCGCGTGACCTCGTAAGGGGGATAGTGGGCGTGCAGTTGGCGGCGCTCAGCCTGGTCGCGGTCGGCATAGAAGGTGTACGAGCCCTGTGGCGCGTCGCTCCCGCCGAAGAAATAGCTGAGATCGTACACGACGTATTCTTCTTCGCTCTCGTATTCTTCGGGATCGACTGCATACGTCTCGCAGACATAATCGAACACTTCGTCACCTGCGATCACGCCCGAATAGCCGATATAATACATATTGCGCACGGCGTTTTCGGGCATGGAGAGGAAGTTGACGAACGCCTCCGCCGCCTGTGTGTTGGCGCCCTTGGGCATCACCCAGCCGTCAAACCACAAGTTGGCGCACTCTTCGGGGATGAAGAAGTTCAAGAGGGTGCTGTCCGTCTCGTTGCCGTCTTCATCTTCGCCCGCTTCGGCAAGGTCCATCGCGTACACCGCATCGCCGCTCCAAGCAAAGTTGAGCCAGATCCTTCCGCTTACAATGTCCGCCTTGCCCGTATCCGTCTCATAGCCGAAGATGTTTTCGTCCATCGCTTGCATGACTTCCTCCGCCGCGGCGATGGTCTCTTCGTCTGTGCGGTTCATGATGGCGGCAAGCTGTTTTCCGTAATCGGGGGAGGTGGGATCGAGCGCGGCGATCTCCTCCTTATAGAGGATGGCGAGCGCCACGAAATAAGAATCGCGCACGTTGTCTTTGGTGGTGACTTTGTTTTGGTATGCTTCCGCGGTCATGACGTCCCATCCGAGCGAACGCAGGTCTTCCTCGTTCACATATGCGGGATTGTAGGTAAATCCCGTTACGCCCCACATGTAGCCTGCGGCGTAGTCGCTCCACGTCTCCGTGCTTTCGGGATCCGCCTTGTTGATGCGGTTGCTCTCGAACATTGCGTGGATATAGGGGGAGACATTGCGGATATAGTGATTGTCGGGGTTGGTCTCGTCGAAGAACGCTTCGGAATAAGGTTGAAGATAGCCCTCCGCCGCGAGCTTCATGATCATGTACTCGGAGGGGCACAGAAGATCGTACTCGTTGCCCAATTTGAGCTGATTGTACATATCTTCGTTGGTGCCGAAGGTGGAATACTCCACGCGGATGGGGGAGCCGTAGGTTTCCTCGTACCACGCCTCGAAGCGGGAGACCATATCGGGCGCATCGGCGGTGCCGTCGTAGGAGTCCTCGCCGCCCTCGTCGATGTATTCCTCCCAGCTATAGACGCGGAGCACCGTTTCGCCCTTCTGCGCGCACCCTGTAAACAGCGAGATGGTGGGAAGGCACGCGACGGCGGCGAGCAGCATGGCGGAAATTCTCTTCTTCATCTGCGGACCTCCGTTTTTTGCTTTTTCCGTCCCGCAAGGTTGGCGGAGATGACGACGATGAGGATGACGACGAAGATGATGGTCGTCAGCGCCCAGAAGGAAGCCAAAGTCGATGCGGTGTGGGCGTTGCCGCGCGTCGTCGCGTTGAAGACGTAGGTCGAAATGGTCTCAAAGCCGGAGGGGCGGGTGTAGAAGGTGACGATATAGTCGTCGAGCGAGAGGGTGACGGCGAGCATAAAGCCCGAGATGACGCCGGGGACGATCTGCGGCAGCACTACGCGGAAGAGTGCTTTTGCGGGGCTTGCGCCCAGATCGAGCGCCGCCTCATAGAGGGAGTTATCCATCTGTTTGAGCTTTGGCATCACGGAGAGTACGACGAAGGGAGTGCAGATGACCATGTGCCCCACAAGCATCGTAAAGTACGATTTGGGCAGCCCGAACGCCACAAAGGTGATGGCGAGCGCAAGTGCCGTTACGATCTCCGCATTGATGATGGGGATGCGGTTAAAGGCGCACATCGTCGCCTTAAAGCGGCGCCTGCTGTAATAGATGCCGAGCGCACCCAAAGTGCCGAGCACGGTAGAGAGTGCCGCGGCGGCGAGCGCAAGGGAGAAGGTGTTGCCGATCATCGCGAGCACTTTATCGTCTGTAAAGAGCGCGCGGTAGTGCGTAAAGGAAAACCCGCCCGAAGTGCCGATGACGTCGGTATCCATAAAACTGTAGACGGCGAGGAGCAGGATGGGTGCGTACAGCAACAGGAGCACGAGCCCGATGAACGCCGCTTTGGCGCATTTTATCGCGATGGCTTTCTTGTTCACAGCGTTGTCCCCCTTGCGTTATTTTCTTCTTTCAATCCGCCCGTCAGCCAGGTGGAGAGCAGCACGACGATGAGCAGAACGAGCGCCACCATCGAGCCCATGTGCCAATTCGTGCCGAAGTATTCGTAAATGAATTTTCCGATGATGGTCACCTTGGAGTTGCCGAGCATATCCGAGACGACATAGTTGGTCATCGAGGGCAGGAACACCATCGTGATGCCGCTTGCGATCCCGGGCATGGAGAGGGGGAGGGTGATGCGCGTAAAGGCGGTGAATGCGTTTCCGCCGAGGTCTGCGCTCGCCTCGTACAGGCTCTCGTCGATCTTGAGCAAGGTGGTATAGAGGGGCAGGATCATAAAGGGCAAAAAGTCGTATACCATGCCGAAGATGGTGTTAAAGTAGTTGGCTTCGCCCAAAAGCCCCATCCAATTGAGGAGTTCGCGGATGGCGTTCACGCGGAGGACGAAGTTGATCCACATGGGCGTAACAAAGAGAAGGAGGATGACGAACTTCTTTTTCATCTTGCTCCGCGCGAGGATGTATGCCACGGGATAGGCGATCACAAGGCACACGACGGTGGTGATGAGCCCGATGACGAGCGAATAGACGATGGTGCTCAGCTTGGTCGGGTCGGAAAAAAAGCGGATAAAGTTCTCAAACGAGAGGTGCATCTCCTTGTCCGTAAACGCATAAAAGAGGATGACGAGCATGGGGATGATGACGAAGAAGAGCAAGAAGACGGCATAGGGGATGCCGAGCATCTTGCGGGAAAAGCGCAGCCTCATTTCTTTTTATCCTCCGCGTGCTTCAAGGAGAGTTTGATCTTTTCTTTGGGGATGATGACGGAGACGAGGTCGTTTTCGTTCCAAAGGTCGTCCGTGGCGAACACGAAGTCCTCCTCGTCCTCGCCGTTCGTGCGGACGATGAGGCGGTAGTGGTCGCCCTTGTAGATGATGGAGATGATATTGCCGACGGTGCCGCCCGCCTCCTCGTCGTCGCTGATGGTGATATCGCTCAGCCCGACTTCCACCTTGACCTCCGTGCCCGTGAGATCGAGTTTTTCGCCCGCGGCGGTCACGAGATATTCCTCCTCGTCGATATGGCTGCCGGGGTAGAGCTGCGTGACGTCGCACTCGAACTCGCCGTCTGCAAAGCGGACGGTGTTGCGCTTGGTGATGACGCCGTCGTACACGTTTTTGGTGTACTTGGGGCGCATGAGGTGGATCTCGTCCGGTCCGATCTTAAGCCCGATCATATCGCCTTCGTTGCGGCGTTCGGTGCTCTGTTCGGCGACCTCGTAATTTTCGACCTGCACGGTGGTTTCGTTGTGGGTTCCCCTTAAGGC
>CALVLO010000017.1 GCA_944338265.1 uncultured Clostridia bacterium | reverse complement strand
TTAAACTATATCACAAACTTCTTGGCTTGTTACTCTTTTTTTATCCTTCCTGTCTCACATCTATTGTAATCCTACAATATTGCTTCACTTTATTTTCCGCGGCTATTGACAAGTGCAGGTTTCCGTGTTATACTTGGGGCGCTTCGGAAGGATTTCCGAAGGAAAACAAGAAAGGGGTGTTTTATGAAGAGAATCAGGGTAGTACAGTACGGCTGCGGCAAGATGAGCAAGTATATTTTGCGCTATTTGCACGAGAAGGGGGCGGAGATCGTCGGGGCGATCGACGTCGATCCCAAGATCGTCGGGATGGACGTGGGGGACTATGCGGAGCTCGGCGTCAAGACGGGCGTGTTGATCTCGAACGACGCGGAGAAGGTGCTCGATGAGTGCGATGCGGATGTCGCCGTCGTCACGCTGTTCAGCTTTGTGGCGGATATCTACGAGGCGGTGGAAAACTGCGTCATCCGCGGCATCAACGTAATTACGACATGCGAGGAGGCGATCTATCCGTGGACGACGGCGGCGAACCTCACCAACAAGCTGGATGCGCTCGCCAAGGAACACAACTGCACGGTGACGGGCAGCGGCATGCAGGATATTTTCTGGATCAACATGGTGGCGATGGTGGCGGGCGGCTGCCACAGCATCAAAAAGATCAAGGGCGCTTACAGCTACAATGTAGAGGATTACGGGCTCGCGCTTGCCAAGGCGCACGGGTGCGACCTCACCAAACAGGAGTTTGAAAAGACGCTCGCACACCCGAAGGAGGTCGTGCCTTCCTACGCATGGAACGCGGCGGAGGCGATCTGCAACAAGCTCGGGCTCACGATAAAGTCCATCAAGCAAGAGAACGTGCCCTATATCATCGAAAAGGATATGCCGAGCGCCACGCTCGGGAAGACCATCAAGGCGGGGCGGTGCATCGGGATGTCTGCCGTCGTCACCATCGAGACCTATCAGGGCATCGTTATCGAAGAGGAGACCATCGGCAAGGTGTACGGACCGGATGACGGCGATATGTGCGATTGGAAGATCGAGGGCGAGCCGAATACGGAGTTCCACGTTGTGAAACCCGCCACCGTCGAACACACCTGTGCGACCATCGTCAACCGCATCCCTTCGCTGCTGCGCGCGCCCGCGGGCTATGTGACGGCTGACGAGCTCGATGAGGTCGGCTATCTCGCATATCCCATGCACTACGAAGTCTAAAAGGCTGATCGTTTGCCCGCCGCGGATTGCGGCGGGCTTTTGCATTGTAACCGTACACTTTGTAAAGAAATAAAAAATTTTTTGAGAAATTTTTCAAAAAGTCTTCCATTTTGCGCGGGGGTATTGTATAATAGAGGCAAGAACCAACCAGGAGGGTAAGTATGGCGAAGAAAAAAACCAAAAAACTTGGGCTGTTCGGGCTCATCTTTCTGCTTGCCGCGCTCGTCGGGCTCGTTTTGGCGGTCGTGGGGCTGTGCATCGACTTCTTTGAGTCGTCCGTGACCATTGTGGGAGAGGGCGGCGCAAAGGGGAAGGGGCTGTTCGATGACTACAAGGGTGAGGAACTGCTGATGAAGGGCGATTTGACGATTGCGCTCGTGCAGGCATTTGCGATCATCTCGGTCATCCTCACAGCACTCGGCTGTCTCATCACCATCTGCGGTTCGCTCGGGATCGTCCGCGTGAGCGGGCTCGCCAAGATCCTCGGCGTGGCGCTCATCGTTGCGGTGGCGGTGCTCGTGGTCGTCTTTGCGGCAGCGTATGCGGGGCAGGTGCCGTCGATCGATGCCGGGGAGCTCGGCGGGGCAGAGTTCGCGCCTGCGGCGGGCGCCTATCTTGTGATGGTCGGCGGGATCGTTACAGGGGCTTCCATGCTGTTGGCAAGGCTCAAATAAAGCAGATAAAATCAAGTTACACATGGCGCGGGCATATGCCCGCGTCGTTTTTTATGCAGAAAGCGGTTTGCGTTGGGGTGATATGGAAATGGAGAAAATATATATGGAATAATCTAACGGACTTTGGGCGGAATATTGCGCATGGAATTTCTGCATGGTATACTGAAAAAATGTTCTGCATACGGAAGGGGGCGAGCGCCGCCGCGGGTGCGGAGAAAGGGGTGAAAATGATGCGGAATATCGGCAAAGGGCATGCGCGTGCATCCAAAAAGAAGTTTGCGGCGCTTGCGGCGGGAGTGCTGCTTGCGCTTCCGCTGACGTTGGCGGGCTGCGACGACGGCAGCAGCGCACGGCAGGTGCAATGGCACACGGGCACAGACAGCGCTGCGGTCACGAATGCGCAGGACGGGGATTTCTTCATCGATACCGATGATCATACGCTCTATCAGATGATCGATGGAAAATGGGAGATCGCCGTAGAAGATTTCGGTGATCCTGGCGCACAGGGCGCGCAGGGCGAAAAAGGGGCACAGGGCGCGCAGGGTCCTCAAGGTGCACAAGGCGCGTAAGGAGAGCAAGGCGCGCAGGGTCCTCAAGGTGCACAGGGTGCGCAAGGACCGCAGGGCGAACAGGGTGCGGACGGCACGAGTGCCTATATCGGGTACGATGGATATGTATGGCAGGGCGCCGAGCGCACGCAGATCAAGGCGCTCTCCAAGTCCTCCGGTGTTGCGGAAGATACGCTTGCGCTCTACGGAAATACATATTTTACACAAAAAACCGTGTCTGCGGCAGCGCCGCTTGCGCTGCTCGGAAACTACTTCCAAAATACGCAAAAATCGGCTTACAGCGGAGCGACGGTCACAGAAATCTCTCTCTATGCAACGGGGGGGGGTATTTTGCAGATCGGGACGGCTGCCATCGCAGATGTACTCGCCGCAAGGCAAAACGGCACGGCGCTCTCTGTTACGCCGTACACGACGCGAAATGTGCAGGCGGGGCTGAATACGTTCGCGCTCGAGCTCACCGTCGGTGCGGAAGACGTGCTCGTTTTGGGCGGCGGGAACTCCACGGCGGAGCTGTATGCCGCCGCAGGGGTGGAAGGCGCGGATGACTACGGCTTCTATGCGCCCTGCAACGAGCAGGCGAGTGGCGCGCTCTTTGCCGAGACGGACGGCATTGCGGAGAAACTACTTGTAAAACTTACCGTGAGCGAACGGGCGGAAATGCCCGTCTTTGCCGATCTCAAGGAGCAGGCGGAGGGGCAAGGCAGAGAAGGCTATGCACCGAGCGTTGCGCCGTTTGCCTATCAGAATAAGGAACTGTTTGAGGGGAAGAAGCTCACAGGCATGGAACTGTATGTAAACAGCGTACAGGCGGTCAACGATGAGCAGTATATCACCATCTACAAGATCCAAACGGCAGATCTGGAGCTCGGGCATGTGTGGAACGAAGGGGATGCGCTCGCGACCTATCGGGTGACGCTTCCCGTCTCGTCGCTGCAAAATACGCAAGTCAACGATTGGGTCTATGTCGATCTCACAGATTACGGCATCACCGTCGGCGAAGGAGAAACGCTCGCCTTCGGGAGCAGGGCGGGGGATCCCGTCACTTGGGCGTATGCACCCAATTGGTCTGCAATAGGAGCATATCAATTCTATCAGATGAAAGCGGATAGCGGAACAACCGTGGATGATAGCAATGCCTTGCTGTTCAATTTCTACTACGAAGCGACTTCTTCGTTTGAAGATCGGCGCGCTGAGTGTGAACTTGCGGAGCTCCTGCACGGGAAGCAGCTCTCTATTTTGGGGGACAGCATTTCTACCTTCCAAGGCGTTTCCAACGATGCCGAAAAGGGGCTTGCGAATAACGCGGTGTATTATACCAATCAATTGACGCAGGCAGATACCTATTGGCAGCAGCTCATCGACCGTTACGGCATGCAGCTGTGCGTCAACAATGCGTGGTCGGGTGCGTATGTCACGCAGCATCAGCCCAATGTCGGGGCAGAAAACGACGCCGACGGTTCCGTCTCCAGCGGTATGGCGCGCGCGGACGATCTTGATGCGAACGGGGTCGATCCCGACTATATCGTCGTCTTCATCGGCATCAACGATTTGAACGGGAGAGTGCTCTCTACCGCCGTTGCGGAGGCATACCGGACCATGCTGCAAACGATCACTACGGAGTATCCGGAGGCGCACGTCTTCTGCCTCAATATGCCAAACCGCAACGGAGATCTTTATAATGTGATCGCGTACAATACGGCGATCGCGGATGCCGTTGCGCAGTTTGAAAACGTGAGCCTTGTCGATGTATATCACAGCGAATTTTGCGGCAGTACATATAGTGAGAACTCGATTGGCGATAACCTGCACCCGAATGCGATCGGTATGGATTACATGACGGAGATCATCGCACAGGCAATGAAAGACGCCCTACTCGGCGCATAACGCTTACACATGCCCTCGGGCTTTCCTACTTTCACCACGTCCCCCCGAAGTTTCGGGGGGACGTGGTGTTTCTGTAAACGTTGAGTGCGTGAGAAGATCCGCCAAGCCCGCCCCCCCTTAACACGCCGAAGGAGTTTTAAGGGGGAAGCCCGCAGGGCAGGGGGGATTGATCCTTAAAGCGGCGTAGACGCGTGAATAGGGAGGGCGGCGGTCTCGAAGCGGTGCTGCATTACGAGGAAAACTCCCTCAGTCTCGCGGATGCTCGACAGCTCCCTCTAAGAGGGAGCCAAGGGAGAGGGTGCCCTGCAAAGAGCATCTAAGCCCGCCCTCCTTAGTCCCTCCTTAAAGCGGCATCGCTGTGTGAAGGGAACGGAAGGTTTTTTAATGCGCCGCTTAAAAGATATTGGCGAGCGAAGGGGCGTAAGAGGAGGGGAGCGTCTCGGCGAGGTGGATAAGGACTTCGAGCTTGGGCAGGGCGAGCGCATATTCCCGTTCTGCAATGAGGCGCACCGTTTCGGAGAGCACGTCGTCAAAGCGGTTGACGTCGCCGTGCGGGAGCACGATGTGCAGCTTTTCCTTGCGCGCCTCCCAGGCAAGGCGCACGGCTTCCGCATCGCTCTCTGTTGCCTCTTCCGCATCCGCCTTTTGGTAGAGCGTCTGCAATTCCGCGCCGAACGCATCAAAACTCTCCCGCGTGTAGAGGTGTTCGAATACCGCGAGCCCCGTTAAGATGAGGAGCGCCGCCGCGATGGCTGCCAAAGATTTTACCATGCTTTCTCCTATGTAACGGGCAAAAACGGGGCACCCATGTCCGAGGCGCAGCCCTGCGTGCGCGGTCATGGTGCGGCTACCACGTCTTTCCCGCGGGGTAGTTTACGCGCAGCGTGCGGAATTTTTCGCCCTTTTCCTGCAAATATAGCTTCCCTGTGCCGTCGGCAGTGAGTACGAGCACCTTCTTTGTGCTCTTTACGCCTTCCCGCTGCAAAATATCTTCAAAAAACGCTTGCTCCAAGCCCGTGAGCGCAAGGTTTTTTTGATCGAACTTGCCGTTATCGATGATGACGAGGGGCAGAGAGGTCTGCATCCCCTCGTAATCCTGTTTGGGCAGCGCGGAGAAGGTGCCGTTGGATTCGTAGAGCGCGTAGTCGATGCAGTCGAGGGAAAAATATCCCGCCGCGCGGAGGGATTCGATGAGGTCGGAGACGTCCAGATTGTTGCGCTTGAGCTGATAGTCGTCGATGCCGTTCTTGTTGATGACGACGCTCGGCTTCCCCGAGATCACCGATTTGAGCGGCTTGATCTTGAGATCGATGAGGGTGACGAGCTCGTGCAGCACATAGATGGCGAGCACGGAGACGACGCCGTATAAAAGCGGAATGGAAGTATCCGCCATCGGGATGCAGGCGAGCTCTGCAATGAGCAGGGTGATAACGAGTTCGAAGGGCTGCATCTCCCCGATTTGCCGCTTGCCCATCAGGCGCATCACAACGAGCAGGACAACATAGATGATCGCCGTGCGGAGCATTACGAGTACCATGCAAAAAGTATTCGTATTTTTTGAAGAAAGCATGCGCATTTGGTTGCTTTTTGGCGGGAATGTGATATAATATCCGAGAAGAGTAGCCAAGGTGCGTTAAGTGTTGCGAAACGGGACGTTGTTCGCAAACGAAAGGGATCTCCCTGCGGTGCCGCGGCGCGTCCGCTCGAAACGGCTTTTTGCCACTTTTTTGCGGACCTCCTCATTCAAAGGAGGTTTTTTTATGTTCTTTTCTGCCTGTTTCCGCGCCCTCTCGGCGGGGAAGAAGACGGCGCTCGCCGCGGTGTTCGTGGCGCTCAGCGTCGTGGTGAACTGCTTTTCCATCGACGTCGGTACCAGCAACAAGATCGCCTTTACCTACGCGGTCTGCTTTTATGCGGGGTATCTCCTCGGCGCCGTACCCGCCTTTTTTGTGGCGTTTTTGGGGGATGCGCTCGGCTATCTCCTCAATCCGCAGGGCGTGTTTTGGCTGTTCGGCGTGACGCTCGGCGTGTATGCCGTCATCATGGGTGCGGTGATGAATGCGCCCCTCGGCAGGGGACGCGGCGCGCCCTATCTCAGGGCGGTGGTTGCGCTCGTTTTGGGGTATGTGCTCGTTACCGTGGTGCTCAATTCCGTCGTCAATTATTGGTACGCGCGCATCTTCTTTTGGGACGGCATCCCCAAAAAGACATTTCTCGTCTATCTCGGCGGGCGGCTCGCCTTTCAGAGCATCGTCTACGCCGTCAATTTTGCCGTCTGTCTGGCGCTTCTGCCTGCCGCCGTCGGGTTTTCCCGCCGCGGAAGAAAGGGCAGCCGCGCCGCGCCGCACGAAGATGTGCACTGAATTTTCCCCCGCTTTTTTTGCGTCAACCCGCGATCGGGTTGACTTTTTTATTGGCGCCGTGTTATAATGAGTTTGATTTTTCAAGGAGACGGCTATGAACTCTTCTCTGCTTGCATCCTCGGACGGTCCGCTGTTTGATATTGCCAACCGCGGCGTGACCATCTTCGGGTTAGAGATTTATTGGTATGCGATCTGCATCGTCTGCGGGATGATCGGCGCGGCGGTGCTCTCGGCGCTTCTGATGAAGCGCCGCAATATGTCGCCCGATCTCATCTATCTGCTGTTCGTCGTCTGCATTCCCACGGCGATCGTCTGCGCGCGGCTCTTTTCCTGCCTCACCGATCCCAACCTCGGCATCCAAGCCTTTTTCGACTTCCGCGAAGGCGGGCTCTCCGTCACGGGCGGGGTCTTGGGCGGCGTGTTTGCGGGCTTCGTGGTGTGCCGCATCCGCAAGGTGAGCTTTTTGCGGGCGGCGGACTGCGTCGTCGTGAACATTCTCATCGCGCAGGCGCTGGGCAGATGGGGGAACTTCTTCAACGGCGAAGTGCACGGCGCAAAGGTCACCGATCCCGCGCTGCAATGGTTTCCGCTCGCGGTTCCCATCAGCCCCTCGCACTATAATTGGGAAGTCGGCGGCATCGGCGGGTTTTCCGATCCTGCCGCAACGTGGCATTATGCCTTTTTCTTCTATGAAAGTGTTGCCAACCTCATCGGCTGGGCGATCCTCTTTACACTTGCGTGGAAGATGAAAAAGAAGCCCAACGGTGTGCTCACTTGTGCCTATTTTGTTTGGTATGGACTGGTGCGTGCGATCATGGAGCCGCTCAGAGACCCCGAGTTTATCCTCTCCAAGGGCGATATCATGTGGTCGGAGGTGTTTGCCATCCTCATGTGCGGGCTGGGCATCTGCGCCATCTTACTGCTCTGCATCCTCAACTTCTGCAAAGAGAAGGCGTTTTTCGGCAGCCGCGTGGGCGAACCGTGCGGCATCCGCACCTACATGACGCCTTATAAGGACGATCCGCCCTATTTTTCCACCATCAATATGTTCGGCGCGGAGTATCCTCCCGCACCGCAAAAAGAGAAGAAACAGCAGCCGCCCGAAGGCGAAGGCGGAGGGGGAAAAGAATGAGAAATCTTACCCTCCTCACCGACCTGTATCAGCTCACGATGGGGCAGGGGTACTTTTCGCGGGGCAAACACACGCAGAAGGCGGTGTTCGATATTTTCTTCCGCCCCAACCGACTCATCACCTATTCGGTCGCGGCGGGGCTGGAGCAGGCGGCGGATTACCTCACCCATTTGCACTTTGAGGAGAGCGATATCGCCTATCTGCGCTCGCTCGGAATGTTCACGGAGGACTACCTCGCCTATCTTGCGCAGCTCCGCTTCACGGGCGACGTGTACGCCGTGCGCGAGGGAGAGATCGTCTTCCCATACGAGCCCATCGTCACCGTCGTGGCGCCCATGCTCGAGGCGCAGCTCGTGGAGACGGCGCTGCTCACCTTTATCAACCATCAGACGCTCATTGCCTCCAAAGCTGCCAAGATCTGCGCGGCGGCGGGCGGCGGCGTGATGGAGTTTGGCTTGCGCCGCGCACAGGGTGCGGATGCAGGCGTGTACGGCGCGCGTGCCGCCATGATCGGCGGCTGCGTGGGCACTTCCAACGTGTATGCGGGCAAGCTCTTCCGCGTGCCCGTTTCGGGAACGATGGCGCACAGCTGGGTGATGGATTTTGAGAGCGAGCTCGAGGCGTTCCGCGGCTATGCGGAGAGCTTTCCCGAGAACTGTCTGCTGCTCGTCGATACCTACGATACCCTCCGCAGCGGCGTGCCCAATGCCATCCGTGTCTTCCGCGAACTGCGTGAAAAGGGGTATGAGCCCAAGGGCATCCGCCTCGATTCGGGCGATCTCGCCTACCTTTCCAAAGAGGCGCGCAAGATGCTCGATGCGGCTGGCTTCGAAAAGGCGGTCATCTGCGCCTCCGGCGATCTCGACGAGACGCTCATCCGCTCCTTAAAGGCGCAGGGCGCGCGCATCGATAGCTGGGGCGTTGGCACCAAGCTCATCACGAGTGCCGATATGCCCGCGCTCGGCGGCGTGTACAAGCTCGCCGCGGTGTACGAGGGCGGTGAGGAGATCCCCAAGATCAAGCTCTCGGATACGACGGAGAAGATCACCAATCCCTCTTTCAAAGAGGTGTACCGCATCTACGATAAAGAGACGGACAAGGCGCTCGCGGATTACATTGTGCGGGCGGGGGAGCAGGTCGACGAGAGCAAGCCGCTCACCCTCTTTCACCCCGTCGATACATGGAAGCGCATGACGGTGACCTCCTTCCGCGCGAGAAAGCTCCGCGAAAAGCTCATCTCCGGCGGGAAATATGTGCAGCCGCGCTATTCCATCGCCGAGATCGCAGCCTACCGCGCCGCGGAATACGCGCGCTTTTGGGAGGAGTATACGCGGCAAGATATGCCGCATATCTATAAAGTAGACTTGTCCCCCGCGCTCTTCGAGCTCAAACGCAAGCTCGTCGAAGCGCACGGGCGGTAAGGAGGCGGCGATGTTTGGCTTATACTCAAAGCGCGATGTAGCGGCGCTCGTCCGCCGCCTGCGCGAGGAATACGACGGGGCGCTCAAAGCCCAACAGGCGGCTGCGGAGGAGCTCCGCAGGGAAAACCGCACGCTTGCGGCGCGCGTCTCGGAGTTGGAGGCGGAGCGCGGAAGCGTTGCGGATGCGCTCGTGCATGCCGTGGCGGACGGAAAGCGCATCCGCGAAGAGAGCGTCCGTGCGGCGGAGAACGGCAGTAAGGAGACGGCGCTGCTCATCGAAAAGTGCCGCTTGCTGCTCGCAAAGCTCATGCAAAAATATCCCGACGAAGAGGATACCGCGGCGTTTGCCGCCTTTGTGGAGTCGCTCGATGCGGCGCTCGGCGAGGGCGGAGAGGAGGACGGGCTGGATATGGAAGAGGTGCTCGCCCCCAAAAAGCCGCTCGATCTCGGAAAATTGTGTAAAGATCTCGGACTGATGGAGGAAGGCGAATGACGGAGCGGCAAATGCGGCGGTATCACTACATTATGGCGGGCTTGGGCGGCGGGCTCATCTTTGCGATCCTGCTTGCCGTCGATCTGATCACCAAAGCATGGGCGGAGTGGTACGAACTTGCCTTCGGGCTCAACCAGCCTTCCTACTTTTTGGGGATCGTAAAGCTCAACTACGAGCAAAATTTCGGTATCGCCTTCGGCATTGCGAGCGACGATCCGCTCATTATGGCGATCATCATCGGCGTGACGGTGGCGCTTGCCGTGCTGCTCGCCGTCGCCTTTTTTACGGTGTTTCGCAATAACATGCCCGTGCGCATCTGCCTTGCCGTGGTCGAGGCGGGCGCCGTCGGCAATATCATCGATCGGCTCAGCCTCGGGTATGTGCGCGACTTCCTCGATGTGCGCCTCCTCCTCTCCTATGTCTGCAATCTGGCAGATATCTATATCGTGTTCGGCGTCATCGTGCTCGCCTTTATCATCCTGTTTATCGGCAAGAACGCCGTATTCCCGCTCACCAAAAAATGGCGGGAGGAGGCGAGAAGGGAGGATGAGGAGCGCGACCGCAGAAACGGGCACAAGGGAAAAAAGAATGGATGAGTACCGCGTCGGCGCGCCCTGCCGTGCCGACGTGTTTGTAAGCGGTGCGGCGGGGCTCACCCGCTCCGCCGTCAAAAAACTTGCGGAGGGCGGGCATATCTTCGCGGACGGCGTGCCCGTCAAGGCGGGGCAGATGCTCAAAGCGGGGACGGTCGTTGCGGTGGACATCCCGCCGCCCGTTCCCATTGCGGCGCAGCCGGAGGATATCCCCGTCGAGATCGTCTATGAGGATGAAGATATCGCCGTCGTCAACAAGCCGCAGGGCATGACTGTGCACGCGGGCGCGGGCAGAACGGAGGGCACGCTCGTCAACGCCCTTTTGTACCGTCTGCGCGCTTTGAGCGGCATCAACGGCGCCATCCGCCCGGGCATCGTGCACCGCATCGATAAGGATACTTCCGGGCTTTTGGTCGTGGCAAAGAACGACGCGGCGCATCTCTCGCTCGCCGCGCAGATCGCGGAAAAATCGTGCAAGCGCGAATATCTCGCCCTGTTGGAGGGCGTCCTCAAAGAGGATAGGGGGCATATCTCCACTCTCATCGGGCGCGATCCCAAAGACAGGCTGAAAATGGCGGTGCTGCCCGCGGGCGGGCGGCGCGCCGAGACGGACTTTTTTGTAGAGGAGCGCTTTGCAGCCAACACGCTCGTGCGCTTCTCGCTCGGCACGGGGCGCACCCATCAGATCCGCGTGCATGCCAAATATTTGGGGCACCCCGTGGTGGGCGATCCCGTCTACGGCTATAAAAAGCAGCGCTTTGCGCTCGAAGGGCAGCTTCTGCACGCCTTCCGCCTCACGCTCACCCATCCCAAAACGGGGGAGCGGATGACGTTCGCGGCGCCGCTGCCCGCATATTTTCAGCGCGTGCTCGAAATTGTAAGGAGGGAACGGGAGAGCCATGCTCATACTTGACAAAGAGGAGATGCGGCGCGCCGTCACGCGGCTTGCGATGCAGGCGGCGGAGGCGTGCAAGGGGACGGACTTTGTGCTCATCGGCATCCGCACGCGGGGCGTCATCCTCGCCCGCAGGATGCAAAAAGAGATCGCCCGCCTCGAGGGCGCGGAGGTGCCCCTCGGCATCCTCGATATTGCGCTGTACCGCGACGATCTTTTGGAGGGGTGCGACGCCGTCTTCAAAGGCAGCGAGATCGGGTTTGACATCGAGGGAAGGCAGGTCGTGCTCGTGGACGACGTGCTGTATACGGGCAGGACGGTGCGGGCGGCGCTCGCGGCGATCTCCTCGCTGGGCAGGGCGCGCGCCGTGCGGCTCTTCACCCTCATCGACCGCGGGCACAGGGAACTTCCCTTCCGTGCCGACGGCGTGGGCAAGAACGTGCCGACTTCGCGCAAAGAGCGCATCGAAGTGCATTTTGCGGAGGTGGACGGCGAAGACGGCGTCTATCTCTACAAGCCCGAAAAAGATCGCTGAAAATCGGCGAAATTACTTGAAAATCCCCCCGCGCCGTGCTATAATACAGGGCGTAGGGCACGGGGAGCCGTGCCACAGAAAAAGGAGGGATCGGTATGGCAAACAACAATAACAAACAGAGAACGGAACGCGCGGCGCGCAACGATCTGATCAGGATCTGCTGCTACTTCGCGCTCATCCTCGCGGCAGTCCTCATCTTCGTCGATAACCTGCTCCCGCTCGTGGGCGTGGATGTGAGCGGCAGGCTGTTCGGGATCATCCGCCTCGTTAAGGATATCGCGCTGCTCATCGGCATCGTGTTCGGCGCGTTTGCGTTTGCGCGCAGCAAGGGCAAGGCTTGGCAGATCGTCTTTTGGATCGCGCTCGCCTTGTATATCGCAAGCGTCATCCTCGGGCTGTTCTGAGCGATAAAAAATCAACGGTTTGCCTTCGGCAAGCCGTTTTTTCTTTACAAACGGGAAAAATTTCTCTATAATTGATGCAAGAAGTAAAAGGAGCAGAGGATGAGACCCGTCGTTGCAATCGTAGGACGCCCCAACGTGGGCAAGAGCACCTTCTTTAATAAGGTCGCGGGGCGTAAGATCTCCATCACGGAAAACAGGCCGGGCGTCACGCGCGACCGCATCACCGCGGATTGCGAATGGCGCGCCAAGCCCTTTACCCTCATCGATACGGGCGGCATCGAGCTCAAAAGCGACGATACCATGTGGAAGGAGATCGCCCTTCAGGCGAAAGCCGCCGTCGAGCTTGCGGACGTCATCCTCTTTTTTACCGACGGCAGAGAGGGGCTCACCGCCTCCGATCATGATGTGGCGGAATACCTTCGCCGCAGCCAAAAACCCGTTGTGCTCGTCGTCAATAAGGTAGATGACTACTCGCCCGAAAAGCTCTTTGAGTTTTATTCTTTGGGGCTGGGCGAGCCCTATGCCGTCTCTTCGGAGCACTCCCGCGGCATCGGCGACGTGCTCGATACCGCAGTGGAGGCGTTCCCCAAGGGGGAGGGCGAGGAGGACGGCTCGCTGAAGATCGCCGTCGTCGGCAAGCCCAACGCGGGCAAGAGCTCGCTCGTCAATAAGATCTTGGGGCAGGAGCGCACCATCGTCACGCCGCTCGCGGGGACGACGCGCGACGCCGTGGATACCCGCTTTGAACAGGGCGGGAAGGCATATACCATCATCGATACGGCGGGCATCCGCCGCAAGCGCTCCGTCGAGGACGATGTGGAGTACTACTCCGTGCTGCGCGCCTTCGATGCGGTGCGCCGCGCCGACGTCTGCCTTCTCGTGGTGGATGCGGGCGAGGGGCTCACCGAGCAGGACGTCAAGATCATCGGCTATGTGCACGAGCAGGGCAAGCCGAGCGTCGTCGTCATGAACAAGTGGGATACCATCGAAAAGGATACCCACACCGTCGAAAAGTTTGAAAAGAAGCTGCGCGACGATCTCAAATTCATGGACTATTTCAAATCCGTGTACATTTCCGCCAAGACGGGGCAGCGCGTCGAGCGCATCCTCCCGCTTGCCGAAGAGGCATATGCGCACGCGCATTTCCGCGTGCCCACGGGCGAACTCAACGACCTTTTGATGGATGCGATGCGCATTTCCGAGCCTCCCTCCTATCAGGGGCGGCGGCTCAAACTCTACTTTGCCTCGCAGCCCGCCGTTGCGCCGCCGCTCTTTGTGCTCATGGTCAACGACGAAGGGCTCATGCACTTTTCCTACGAGCGCTATCTCGAGAACGTCATCCGCGGGGCATACGATTTTTCGGGCACGCCCATCCGCATCCGCGTGCGCAACAAGGAGCAGACGCCATGAAGGAACTCGCGTTTTCCCATTTCTGGTATTGGCTCATCCTCATGGCGGCGCTGTGCTATCTCATCGGCTGCTTTAACTTTGCCGTCATCATCGCCAAGATCAAGCATAAAGACGTGCACAAGATCGGCAGCGGGAACCCCGGCACGATGAACATGGCGCGGGAGTTCGGGCTCAAGGTGGGCTTTATCAACTTTTTGTGCGATGCCTGCAAAGGGGGCATCCCCGCCGCTGCCAGCGTCCTCATCTTCCGCGGCTATGTGTTTGCGGGAACGGACGTTGCCGTCTCCGATTTTACCCGCTATTTTTGCGGGCTGTTCGTCATCATCGGGCATATTTATCCCGTGACGATGCGCTTTCAGGGCGGAAAGGGCATCGCATCCTCGCTCGGGCTGTTTTGGTTCAGCCTTTCCTGCGAGAGCCCTTGGTTTATCCTCTACGGGATCTTGGGGCTCGCCGCCGTGTTCGGCTATATTGCTCTTACCGAATGGGGGGCGATGGGCTCTTTGCTCGGCGTGAGCGGTTTTTCCATCTGGCAGGGGCTGGTGTTCTATTTCCGCTATGCGGATGCGCTCCTCAACGGCTGGACGATCGGCATCTTCATGCTGCTGCTTGCGATCAACTTCCTCACATGGTTCGCGCACCGCAAAAACCTTGTGCGGCTGTTTGCGGGGGAGGAACACCGCACCTCCGTAAAAAAGCTCTCCAAGGGCAAGCGCGGCACTTCCAATATGTGAATGCAAAAAAGGCTCCCGCAGGTTTTGCGCGGGAGCTTTTTTATCTATCGTAGATGCTGTTGCCCGCGCTGTCGATGGCGACGACGGCGGGAAAATCGACGACCTGCATGCGGTAAACGGCTTCGCTCAGCAGATCGGGGAAGGCGACGAGCTCCATCTTGCGCACGGCGCTGCCGTATTCCGCGCCCGCACCGCCAATGGCGGCAAAGTATGCCCGCCCGTTGCGATGCAGGGCGGCGCGCGTCTCCTCACACCGCACGCGCGTCCCGATCGGGCCGAGGGGCGCTCTCGCCAGCAGACGGGGCGCAAAGGCATTCATGCGGGCGGAGGTCGTCGGTCCGCAGCTCCCGCACGCCTTGCCCGCGGG